>JBCCQU010000043.1:0-10705 GCA_039208875.1 Planctomycetota bacterium | reverse complement strand
GCTCGATGGCCCAGAGCTGGGCATCGGTGGCGTGGAAGGCCATGCCCCATCGCGAGCGTTCGCCGGGCAGGCCGCCGACGTTGTCATCGGTGATGCGGAGGTTGTGTGCTGCGAAGAAGTCGGCGACGGATTCGACCTTGATGCCGACGTTGATCTTGGCAGCGGGGATGTGCTCTTCGAGAAGCGCGATGGCGGGGAAGAGTCCCTTGGGATTGTGATAGCACGCGGCGACGTCGCTCGCGAGCTCGGTCTCGAACGGCACGTAGCCCACGGCTCCGAGCCGCTCGGTGATGCCGGGCTTGCTGCTGGCGACGAAGATGGTGTCGATCCAATCGTTGAAGCGTGTCGCGGTCTCGGCCTGCATGCGGTGCGCGAGTTCGCCGGCCTTGGGGCACTTGCTGAGGAAGTCGGCCAGCAACTCATCGACGAGCTTCTGGGCTTCGGGCTGCGGCTCCCAATGCCACTTGCTCAGCTCGGCGAGCTCGGCTTCGGTCGGGACGTGCGCATCGGTAGGGTGATCTGTTTGGGTATCGGTCATCGCGGTCACTCCTGCTCCGCATTGTGGCGAAGGGGACCAGCCCGAGCAAGACCCGATCGCATCATTCAGTCAGCGATTCAGCGGGTGATATCGATTCTCAACGGGCGTTGCGTACGACGTAGCCAGCGCTAGCCGATGAGGGCGTCGAGGTCGGCCAGGCCGAGCGGTTCTCGGAGGTAGAACGGCTCGGCTGCCGCGACGCCGATGCGTGAGCCGTAGAACAAAGCCGCGGCGTCGAGCCAATCCATGATGCGGCGGTTCTTCGCGTTGGCCTTGAACTGCGTGGCATACGCCTCGACCGCGGCCCGCTTGGCTTCGACGCAGCCGGAGATATCGAACACGAACGTGGGCTGCGGCACGATGCGGAGATGCGTGCAGTAGTAATAGATCAGTCGCCTTGGATAGCACGGCGGGCCGACGACGAGTTGCGGCTGGCCGTCGATGCTCGGGCCGCCGGTGAGGTTGGGCGGCGGGGTCGGCATGTCGACCTTCGTGAGCTTGGCATCGAAGCGCGCATCCTCAACGATGCGCGTGACGGCGATGTGATCGGGGTGCGCATCCTCGAAGTACGGCAGGAAGACAAGCTCGGCCTGCCACGCGCGGATGACGCCGGCGACCGCGTGCCGGGCTTCGATGGTGTGTTGCACGCGGCGGTTGGGCAGGTCGAGCAGCAGTCGGCGGATGGGTTTGCTTGCAGGGTGCTGCGTGGGATCGGGCGAGAGTGCTGCGCGCGCAGCCTCGGCTTCTGGCAGGCGGGTCTCGCGAGAGCCGTGGGGCGTCGGCTCGCCGTCGGTGATATCGAGCAGCAGAACGTCGTGGCCTTGCTGTGCGAGCTTGGCGATGGTGCCGCCCATGCCGAGCTCTTGATCGTCGGGATGCGGGCCGGCGACGATGATGCGCATGGATGTTGTTCCGGTTATTGCTCGACGCCGGAGCCGTTGACGACGACGAAGCCGACGAGCGCGACTTGATCGTTGCGGACGGTTTCGAGCTGCGCTAGGACGAGGTCGGCCGGGAGGTCGGTGGCGAAGAAGCCGCCGGCTCGGAACCGCTCGTTGTTCTCGTCGACGAAGTCTCGGAGCTTGAGGGTGATGGTCTCGCCGACGCCGAGCGATGGCACGGGGCGGCTGAAGCGGCGGTTGAGCCACATCGTCGCGGGCGGAAAGCTCGTGGCGGTGGTGTTGGTAAACGTGATCTCGGTGCTGTCGCGCTGGACCTGCACATCGACCTGCTCGGTTTGCTCAAGGCCCGCGGGGAAGGGCCGGGCGTAGTTCACCTGCCGGCCGGGCGGCGGATCGGGCGTGAGCGAGCAGCCCGTCGATGCGAGACCGACGCCGGCGACGAGCGTGATGATGGTGGTGGAGCGGCGGAAGCGGCTGATGGATCGCGGCATGGACGCGTATCGTCGCGTGTATGGGCTGCGATGGCAACACATGCTCTGACGGCAACGCGACGCCGGCCAGCCCCGGCGTGGCACCCGGGCTCGATCGCGGCCGGGACCGGCCCGAGGCGATCGACCGCGCCCGACGCATCGCGGAGCGTTTGGCCGAACGATTCGGCGAGGGTGGTGTCGATCCGCGTGTGCCGGCGGTGGTGCCGGGGTTTGATGGGCCGTTCTTTCAGGCGGGGCTCGCGGGCTACAGCGATGCAGCGATGCGGATCATCGCTCGTCGGCACGGCTGCCCGATGTGCGTGACCGAGGCGTTGCTTGACCGCACGCTGCTGGCGGGTGGTCGCGGCTTCGCGAAGGCCGATCTGGGCGATATTGCGAACAACGTGCCGGGCGGCGACGAGGATCATCCGTTGTGCGGCCAGATCATGGGCTCGGAGCCGGGGGAGATGGCTGCGGGCGCGGTGAAGATGGTCGAGCAGGGCACGCGTGACGCGAAGAGCTATCGCAAGATGGCAGTGAGGCACGAAGGCACAGAGGCGGTAAGGCACGAAGCTGTACCAACAGTGACCGCTTCGTTTGCGACGATCGATGTCAATCTCGCGTGCCCGGTCAAGAAGATTCAGCGGAAGGCGCGCGGCGGGCATTGGCTCGCGCAGCCGGATGGCGCGATCGCGATCTTGCAAGCGGTGCGAGATGCGTTGCCGGCCGAGGTGCCGACGACCGTGAAGATGCGGCGGAGCTTCGACGACACCGAAGACATGCGCGATGCGTTCTATCGCATCTTCGACGCGGCGTACGACATGGGCTATGCGTGGGTCACGGTGCACGGGCGCACGGTTCGGCAGCGGTACGTTGGGCCGAGCCGATGGGACTTGTTGCGTGAGATCACGCAGCGTGCGCACCCGGGGCGTCATCGCGAGCGCGTGGTGTTTGGCTCGGGCGATGTGTGGAACGCGGAGGATGTGTTCTTCATGCTGGACTATGCCGGCGTGCAGGCTGCGAGCGTGGCGCGTGGTTGCATCGGCAACCCGTGGATCTTTCGGCAGTGTCGGCAGATGCTGGCTGGCGACGCGCCCGCCGAGCCGACGATCGCGGAGCAGCGCGCGGTGCTGACCGAGCACTTTCGGCTGGCGCTGGCTGAGAATCATCAGCGGCGGAACGCGGAGCTCGCGACGAGCAAGAGCATGCGGAAGTTTGGCATCCAGTTCTCGCGGCACCACCCCAATGCGGAGGCTGTGCGTCGGCGGATGATCGAGGTGTCGAGTCTGGCCGATTGGCACGCGGTGCTGGACGAGCACTACACGCCGGTGCGCAGCAGCCCGCGGCGGTGCCGCCGGTAGACTGACGCGAGAGCTCTGTCCCTTTGAGAGGAACACACGATGCTGATGACTCGGTTTGCTGCCGTTGTGCCCGTGGTTGCTTGTGCGTTCGCGGCTTCGGCCGGCGAGGGACTTACTCCGTCGTCGATCGAGCCGTATCTGAAGATTCGCACGCCGGGCGCGCCGCAGTTGGCAGCCGATGGCCGGTCGTACTTCACGGATTGGCCGGACGGCATCTTTCAGCTGTACATGCGGGAGGCCGGTGCGCCGATCGATGGCCCGGCGACCAAGCTCACGCACTTCGACGACGGCGTCAGCTCGTTCAGCATTAGCCCCGATGGCTCGATGATCCTCGTGCAGGCATCGGTCGGCGGCAGCGAGCAAGACGACCTGTTCCTCATCAGCGAACCCGGCCCCGGGGCTGAGGTTGTGCCGCTCAAGGGCGATCCGCGCGTCGTCTACAGCTCGCAGTTCTGGCTCGATGACAGCTCGGGCTTTGTGTACACCGCCAACGAAGCGAGCCCGAGCGACTTCCATCTTTACACGTTCGATATCGCGAGCGGCGAGAGCGAGAAGGTGCTGGCCGAGCCGGGGTATTGGTACGCCGAGGGCATCTCGCCTGATGGTGCGCACATGATGGTGGGTCGTTACTTCTCCGCCAGCTCGGCTGAGGTGTATGAGATCGACCTGCAGACCGGCGACAAGCGCGACATCACAGTGCGCGACGCGAGCGGCAAGGCCTTCGCCAACTTCCCCGCGGGCTACGCGCCGGACGGCACGAGGTTCACGGTCGTTGATGACGAGGACGGCATCCGCAAGATGTTCGCGATGGATGCCGAGTCGATGTCGCGAACCAAGCCGTTGCCGGCTGCGATTGCCGATCTGGAAATCGGCGGCGCGGTGACAAACCAAGACAAGTCGCTGCTCGCTGTGTCGGTAAATCGTGATGGCTTCGGCGAGATGTACGCGTTCGCGCTGCCCGGCTTCGAGCCGATCGAGCTGCCCGAGATCGAGCCCGGCATTGTGACGCCGGTGGATATCGAGGGCACGACGCTGGTGTACAGCATCAACAATGCGCGCTCGCCGGGGCTGGGCTTCGCGCTCGATCTGAGTGATCCGTCGAAGGCGCCGGTGCCGATGAATGTGGCGCAGGATCAGGGCTTCGACTTGCGGAGCTTTGTGCTGCCGGAGCTGGTGACGTACCGCGCGTTCGACGGCGCGGAGATCCCGGCGTTTGTGTATCTGCCGGAGGATGCGGACGGGCCGGTGCCGTTCGTGATCAACTTCCACGGCGGGCCCGAGGCCCAGAGCCGACCGGGCTTCAGCCGCGTGCGGCAATACCTGGTCGAGAACGGCTACGGCGTGATGCTGCCCAACGTGCGAGGCTCGACGGGCTACGGCCGGGCGTTCCACGAGATGGACAACGCCGAGCTGCGTTGGAACTCGGTCAAGGACGGCGTTGATGCAGCCGAGTGGCTGGTGCGCGAAGGGCTCGCGCTGCCCGGCCAGATCGCGGTGTGGGGCGGCAGCTACGGCGGATTCATGGCCTCGGCCACGCCGATCGAGGACTCGCGCCGCAGCGATGCATCGCAAAGCAGGCCCCCGCACATCGGCGCAGCGATCAACATGGTCGGCATCGTCAACTTCCAGACCTTCCTCGAACAAACCAAGGACTACCGCCGTGCGCTCCGCGAGGTCGAGTACGGCTCGCTCAGCAACCCCGAATTCCTCGCGAGCGTCAGCCCGATCAACTTCATCGATGACATCCGCGTGCCCATGATGATCGGCCACGGCCTGAACGATCCGCGCGTGCCCGTGGGCGAGGCAATGCAGCTTGCTGTGGGCTTGCAGCAACGCGGTCTCGATCCCGAACTGCTGTACTTCCCCGACGAAGGCCACGGCCTGGCGAAGCTCGAGAACCGCCTGCTGTTCTACGGCCGCATGGTGCGGTTCCTCGACCGAACCATCGGCGAGTAACAGATCAGCGTCAGGTATGAAGGCCCTCGGCAGCTATCGTCGGATCGAGCCGCTGTGCTGCGATCTCTGGCGATGGTTCGCCCTCGTTGGCACGCGGATCGGCGTACTTGAAGTTCTGCCGATGAATCAGATCGGAGAGTTGTTGGGCCTTGACCGCGAGCTGTTGCACCGCGGCGGCTGCGCTGGTGTTGGTTTCTGCGCCGTGTGCGAAGGCCTCATCGACCACGCTGATGTTGCTCGCCATCTCGCGCGAGGCTTGTCGCTGTCGCTCCAGGTCTTCGTTCATCGCTCGGATTTCCTCAGCGATGTTGGCTGATCGTTGCACGACAGCGTCAACGTTCTGTCGCGTTTCCTCAGCCTGCTGAAGACTGACTGAAATCTCGGCTGCGCCCGACGCCATGCGATCGCGTGCCTCGCCGCTCTCGCTCTGGATAGCACGGATGCAACCGGTAATGGTCTCGGTGGCTTTCACGGTCTGGTCCGCGAGCTTGCGGACCTCGTCGGCAACGACCGCGAAGCCTCGGCCGTGCTCGCCGGCGCGGGCCGCCTCGATGGCTGCATTCAACGCGAGCAGGTTGGTTCGGTCGGCGATGTCGTCGATCATGGATACAAGCTGACCGATTTCATCGCTGCGTTGGCTGAGCTGCATCATCGTCGCGGCGGCTTCGTCGACCACGCTTGCGACGTTGCGCACACGCTCGATCGTGCCGACGACACCGGCCTGCATCTCGCCCGCGAGATGACCGGCATCGCCGGCGTTGCTCGCGACGACATTGGCCCGCTCGGTTGTGTGCTCGATGGCTTTGACTGTCTCGTCGAGCATGGACGTGACATCGCCGACGCGTTGCTGTTCGGATGACAGCGACCGTGAGATTTCCGTCATCTTTGAGGCGAGCAGGCTCGCCGCGGTGCCGATTTGCCCGCTCGCACCGACGACGCCCGCCAGTGTGTTGTTGATCTTGGTGAGGATGGAGTTGTATGACTCCGCAACGCCGCTGAAGGTCTTATCGCGGAAGGCAGGCAGCCTCTGCGTGAGGTCACCGTCGCCGTCGGCTGTGGCCTGGATGCGATCGAAGATCTGCATCAGCGGCCGGACCACAAAGAACTGCAGGACAAAGAAGGCCCCGATCATCGAGGCGACACCAAACATGGCCACGATGAGCTGCGTGCGGACGCTGCGCTGATTCTTCGACGCGCCGAGCGCCTCGAAGCCGACGGTCGCGTCGTTCATGATGCCGAGCAGTTGCTTGTTGTTGTCCAGAAGCAACGCTTTGGCGTCCGTGAACTCTTGACTTGCCGGATCAATATCTGGCTGCGTCATCGCGCGTACGCCGGGCGCGATCACTCGCCAAATCTCGGCACCCTGCAGCAACGCGTCGCGTGCAGCACTGTCGGGCGCGGGCGGCAGTTGCAACGTGTTGTCGGCTGACTCGATCGAGCCGCCTTCGATGAGCACCGCGAGCGAGCGATCGAAGAGATCGACGGTCTCGGTGAGTCGCTCTCTGGCTGCTGTGCGCTCAGCTGGCGTTTCTGCGATGCGAATCTCGAGCACTTCTTTGGTCATGCGCTGCGAGAGCATCCGCTGTCTGCCGGCGATATTGATCTCCGAAACGATGACGGATGAACTCGTGAGCGCAACGACGCTGACCGTCGTGACCAGGATGAGCGAGGCCGCGAGAACGGACAACGCTATCAGTATTTTCGTCCGGAATGACATCGGCTGGGCCTCCCGAGACGGGGTATCGACCCGATCACGCCTTGCCTGAGGGATTCCTGAATTTCATGCACTTCGAATCGGCGTTGTGTGCTTCAGCGGCGGCCGAGCCAAAACCAGAGCACGACAGCCTGAATTGCCAGCAACAACACACAGCCCGCGGACACGAGCCAGAAGCCCGCGGTGTTTTGCGCGAGCGGCATGCCGCCGACGTTGATGCCGAGCAGGCCGGTGATGAATCCGAGCGGCAGAAATAGGGATGCAACGATCGTCAATGCGTAACTGATGCGGTTCATCCGCTCGGCAAGCGTGTTGCTCAGTTCATCGTGCGCCACGCCGAGATGTTCACGGGTCGCATCGAGCGCATCGACGTCGCGTTGCAGCCGGTCGGCCATGTCGGTCAGCGCGTCGCGAGCATCGCTATCGAGGCCCGGCAGGCCGCCGCGCGCGAGTTTGGCCACGACGTCCTGCTGCGGCGCGATGTATCTGCGGACTTGTATCGCTTGCCGCCGAAGAGCCGCGATCCGCGAGCGCGCGTCGGCTGTGGCGAGTGTGCTCATCGCGATTTCCAACTCGTCCGCTTCGGCCTCGATCCTCGCGACCTCCGCACCTGTGCGTTCGCCCATGCCGACCGCGATGGCTGAAACGATGCCTGCGGTGGTGCTTGGTCCGCGACCATCGTTGAGATGGGCGCGCACGTCGCGGATCGACATCACGCGCCACACACGTACCGAAACCAGTCGATGCTCTGTCGCACAGAGCCGCACCGCGAGCATCGGATCTTCATCGGTGTCGTTGAGATTGACGCCGCGAAACACAGCGGTGGTTCCGTGCGACGACGGCGATAGCCGCGGCCTGGGTTCTTCCTGCATCAGCGAGCGCACGATCGAATCATCGAGACCCGACGCACCGCTGAGCCACGCCTTGGCATCGGGATGATTGCGATCGACGTGAATCCACACCGGCCGGTCAGCGCTCGCCGCGTGCCACGCTTTGTTGATTGCGTCGATCGAGCCGTCGCCCAGCTCGGTCGCGCCGCCTTTGCCATCGAGCTGTAAACAGAACAGCACGCCCGGCGCGACGGGGGCGGGTGGCATGCCGATGTCATCCACCGAGGGCTTCATTCGCTGGTGTCCTTCGGCGGCGACGGATCTTCCGGTGCATCGGTGGCGTGTGCTGTTGTTGCAGGCCGTTCTTGTTGCGGCGGCGTGCGTTTCTCCGGCTTCTCGGTCGGATACTTGATTCGGCCGTGATAGATTGCTGCGACGCTGGCCGCGATCGATTCGACGACGACGTGCAGCTCGCGCAGCGTCAGTTCGCACTCATCGAATTGGCCGTCCCGCAGCCGCTTGTCCGCGATCTTGCGCACAAGCTGTTCGATGCGGCTCGGCGTCGGCTCCGACATCGTCCGCGTCGCGCTCTCGACCGCGTCGGTCAGCATGACGATCGCGACCTCCTTGGTGCGCGGCCGCGGCCCGGGATAGCGGTACTCGATCTCGTCGGGCACCTTGGGTGCATCGTTGCCATCGCTGCCGTTCTGCTGGGCTTGCTGTTGCGCGCGGTGATAGAAGTACTCGACGAGCGTGGTGCCGTGGTGCGCTTCGATGAAGTGCATGATCGAGCGCGGCACGCCGTGATCGCGGGCGATCTCGACGCCGTCTTTGACGTGGCCGACGACGACGAGCAGCGACATCGCGGGGCTGAGCTTCTCGTGCTTATTCACGCCGCCCGATTGATTCTCGATGAAGTACTCGGGCTTGTTCATCTTGCCGATGTCGTGATACAGCGACCCGGCGTAGGTGAGCAGTGCGTTGGCGCCGATGCTGTCGGCTGCGGCCTCAGCGATCGACGCGACGTTCAGCGAGTGGTTGTACGTGCCCGGCGCGCGCTGCTGCAGCTCACGCAGCAGCGGTTGCTTCGGATCGCGCAGCTCGATCAGCGACATGCCCGTCGTGACATCGAACGCCTCTTCGATCGGCCTGAGCACAAAGAACGTGAGCGCGACGACCACCCAGCCGGCAACAAACGACAGGCCCGCGTCCTGCGCGGTCTGCAACAGCGATGCGCCCGTAGCCGGCCGATCGATGAGCGCGACGCCGACGGTCGAGATCGCGAGCACCGTTGACAGCCAAAGCACCGCGCGGATCAGCGTGTCGCGGTGGCGGATGTCCGCGAGCTGCCATGCCAGCACGCCGATGCCGACGACCAGCACCGCGAACGCACCGACCGGGCGGTCGAGGGCGATCGTGACGAGCAGCGCGTGCATTGTCGAGAGCGCGATCGATGTGCGCTGGTCGTAGGCGATCGCGATGATCGCGCCAACGACCAGCGTTGGTACGACCGCTGTTAGCGCGTCGAGCCGCGGCGCAGCAGCGGTTGCGATGACAGCCACCGCGAGCGTGAAAAGCATCAAGCCTGCGACCCAGCCCATGCGCGGCGCGCTGCGTCGGATGCGCGGGCAGAACAGCGCGATGTAGCCCGCTGCGATGCCGGTGACCGCGAAGATCGCGCCGGCCACGCTGATGCGCCGGGTCCATACGCGCCACCACGGCGCGTTCTCGACAAACGCTGCTTGTTCAGCGATGAGCAGTTCGAGCTCGCCGCTCGTCAGCTTGGCCTCACGCCGATAGATGACCGAGCCCGTGAGCCACTCCTGCCTGATCGGCTCGATGCGCTCGGCCGCAGCGTCCTGCACCTCGGTCGTCAGGCTGTTATCGAGCCGGTACGACGGGCGGTCGCGGCCGCGTGTTTCGCCCGTCACGCGCGACACCAGCACCGCGAGCACCGCGGGATCATCGAAGCCGGCACGCCCGGCCTCCTCGGTCAGCATCCCGGCCACACCCTCGGGATCATCGAGATTCACCGGGTCGTCATCGCGATCCGCAGCTATCGTCCGCGGCTCATCCTCGGTGCCGCCCGCGCGTCGCAGCTCAAGCCGCGGCGGTCCCTGGCTCGTCCGCTGAAAGTCGTCCGCGTTCAGGATCGGTCGCTCGCGCACGTTGTCGATGAACCGGCCGACGCGTTCGACCCACAACGCTGCGGGCTCGCCGTCGGTCGTCTGCGTGCGCACCATCTGGAAGCCCGCTTCATCCAGCGCAAAGGCCGAGCGGATCTCGTTGGCGACATCGCCAAGCGATTCAACACTTGCCAGCGTGCGCGGCAACTGCGAGATCGATCGCTGCAACTCGCTGAACATCGCGTCGTCCGCCACAAGCACCAGCGGCGTTCGCTGTCGGGCCTGTTCGCGGGCCTGCCTCGTCTGCGCTTCATCGACTGCGCGGAACGGCTCGCGCACGAGCCGCGTTTCCAGCATCACTTCACCGACCGCGACGAGCGGCTGCTCCCTCGCCCACGTCGCGAGCACACCTGCCAGCAACGCAAAGCCCCCGGCGAACATCAGTCCCCAGACGAACAATCGCGACCGCATCAGTTCGCGCGCGCGGGCCATCGGCGAGCGAGCTGCGCGCATCTCCCGCAGCTTGTCGGCCCGCGTCTTCGGCGCCGGCTTGCCCCGGCTGCTCGGCTTCTTGGCGATCTTGCCGCTGGCCATCACCCGTCCTCCCGGTCCGGCAGTTCCGCATCGAGCGCGCGTTGCAGAGCGCCCGCTGCATTGCTGGCCGCGTCGGCCTCGCCGTATGCCTCGATTACACGCTGCACCAGCGTGTGCCGCACCACGTCGGCCGCATCGAGCACGATCGTGCCGACGCCATGCACACGCCGCAGCCTTCGGAAAGCATCGATCAGCCCGCTCTGCGATGGATCGG
>JBCCQU010000042.1:0-10788 GCA_039208875.1 Planctomycetota bacterium | reverse complement strand
CCCCGAGCAAGTCTCATTCGTCGGCTTCGATGATTGCGAATCACGCGTGCTCACGTATCCACGCATGACCTCGGTACGCCAAGACACCTACGCGATGGGATACCGAGCCGTGAAGTGGCTCATCGGCAGTCTCGAAGGCGGCGGCGGCACACCGATGAAGGAAAGCATGGGCGGCATCTTCGAGGTCAACCACAGCACGACCCTCGCACCCGACGTGCCCGTCCAAGTGCTGCCCGACGGCCGAATCGTTGTTCGCGACCGAGCCCAGCAACACTAACGGCAGACTGTGACAACTTGAGCCCTCATGGCCCTCGATTCAGCCTCCTGAGATACTGTGCCACGGACCGATTTTGCCCTGCTCGACTGTGGCTGTCGCGCGGTCGTCAAGCGTCGTGGGAGTTTCTGCCATGCACCCACTGCTCTTCATGATGCACCTCGTTGCGTACCCTTTACTAACGACTGCCGCGGCAGCCCAGGAAAGCCAGCCGAGACCGAACTTCGTCATTTTCCTCGTCGACGACCTGGCGTGGAATGATCTCGGGTACTCCGGCAGCGACTTTCACCACACGCCCAACATCGACCGGTTGGCAGCCGAGGGCATGGTCTTCTCTGATGCGTACGCCAACGCTGCGAACTGCCTCCCGAGCCGTGCCGCGATCATGTCGGGGCAGTACCCACCGCGCACCGGCGTCTACACGGTCAATCCCACCACCCGCGGCAAGCGTGAGAACCGCAGGCTCATACCAGCAAGCAACAACAACCAACTCTCCGGCGATGTCATCACGCTCGCGGAGCGATTGCAAGAAAGCGGCTACGCCACAGCACACGTTGGCAAGTGGCATCTCGGACGGCCCAACACGGCCGCCGGCCCGCTTGCTCAAGGCTTCGATGTCAACATCGGTGGCTACCAACGTGGGCACCCCAAGTCGTACTTCAGCCCATACCAAAACCCGGCTCTCGATGACGGTCCGAAGGGCGAGTACCTGACCGACCACCTGGCGAACGAAGCTGCCGAGTTCATTCGCGACAACGCGAACAAGGCTTTCTTCTTGCACTACGCGCCGTACAGCGTGCACACGCCGATTCAGCCGCGGCCAGACCTCGAAGCCAAAGCGAAAGCTCGACCAAGGGGCGACACGCACAGCGACGCGCCCTACGCCGCGATGGTCGAGGCGATAGATGAAGCACTCGGCCTCGTGCTCGACACGCTCGAAGAACTCGACATCGCGGACCAGACCCTTGTGATCTTCTCGTCAGACAACGGCGGCCACGGCACCATCTCCAATCCGAAACCACTCCGCGGCAGCAAGGGCACGCCCCACGAAGGCGGCACGCGCGTCCCCTTGGTCGTTCGTTGGACCGACGCTATCGAGCCGGGGAGCACATCCGATCAACCCGTGCTGCTGTTCGATCTCTATCCGACTTTGCTCGACTTGGCTGACATCGCCCAGCCAACTGATCAGCCGATCGACGGCGTCTCGCTCAAGCCGTTGCTCACCGGTGAGACCACGCGACTGCCGCAGCGGTCACTGTTCTGGCACTTCCCCGCATATCTCGAGGCCTACCGCGGCATGCAGGGCGATTGGCGGGCCACGCCGTACAGCGCGATCCGCAGCGGCCGATGGAAGCTCATTCAGCAATTCGAAACCGACTCGCTCGAGTTGTACGACCTCGCCACAGACGAAGGCGAGACAACAAACCTCATCGGGTCGCACGCCGACATCGCCGAGCGCATGCTCACGCTGCTCACGCGTTGGCAGAGCGAAACAGGAGCGCCGGCGTCATTCCAGCGGAACCCTGAATATCGGCCATGACGCTCGCGACCGCACCAACACCGGCCCGAATGCGCCCCGCGGCCCTACCAAAGCACGACCGACGATGCGGCAGAGCCCTTGTCGAACCATTTCAGCACACGGGACAGGCAATCGCCTTGTTGCTGCTAGGCATCGCCGAGATTACCATCGCCCGCTCTCTTTACTTTGTGAGCAAGTCCGGTCGCGTGGCCTCATCCATACGCCCATGTCAAACAGTCGGAGCAACTGTTGCAGCTTCAAACGGCACAGGCAGATCAGCATCGCAGACTGCCGTCGGCCATCACTGCCTTGCTAGGGGTCGCGATCGCACTCTGCTTCACGGCTCCCGCCTCATCGCTCACCGCTGAAGACGAACCAACCAAACCCAACATCGTCTACATCCTCACCGACGATCTCGGCTGGAACGACCTCTCCGTCTACGGCCAGACCAACTGGACCACGCCGCGCCTCGACCAGATGGCAGCGGAAGGCATGCTGTTCACGCAGGCCTACGCCGGCAACACCGTGTGCGCACCAAGCCGGGCAGCGTTGCTTACCGGCAATCACGCCGGCCGTGTCTGGCAGCGCGGCAACGGAGCTGTGCAGTTTCGCCGCGATCCGGAGGACATCACGATCGCCACGCGGCTCCGCGATCTCGGTTACCGCACCGCGATGATCGGAAAGTCCGGGGTCGCCTGCAACAGCGACGATCTCGACCTCCCGCACGATAAGGGCTTCGAGCACTTCTACGGCATGCTCAGCCACTCAGCTGCGCACCGCAACTACCCACGCCGCATTGTCCGCAATCGCGAGTGGATCGAGCTGCCCGGCAACAACGGCTTCCTCGGCGATACGTACGCCAATGAACTCTGGGTTGCCGACTCGCTCGAGTGGCTCGACGAGCATCACGATGAGCCGTTCTTCCTACATCTTTCGATCACGCCGCCGCATGCCGATCTCACAGTGCCTGAGAAGTACATGGCACCGTTCCGCGGCAGGTTTGAAGAGACGCCCAATACCGGCGGCTACTACCACCAGCAAGAAACGCGCGCCGCCTACGCGGGCATGATCGCCTTCATCGACGACGCGGTCGGTCGCGTGCTCGACAAGCTGACAGAACTCGGCGTGGCTGAGAACACCGTCGTCTTCTTCGCAACCGACAACGGCCCGCACTACGAAGGCGGCGCGGACCCCGACTTCTTCGATTCCAACGGCCCACTCCGCGGCGGCAAGCGAGCCTTCTTCGAGGGCGGCATCCGCACACCGCAAATCGTGTGGTGGCCGGGCACCATCGCAGCCGGCTCACGCACCGATCTCGTCACAGCATTCTGGGATTTCCCAGCCACCGCTCTCGATTTGGCCGGTGCCGACATCCCGAGATCGTTCGACGGCATCTCGATCGCCCCGACGCTGCTCGGCAATCCGAGCGAACAGCAACAGCACGAGTATCTCTATTGGGAGTTCTACGAACAGGGCGGCAAGCAGGCTGTGCGCACCGGCAAGTGGAAGGGCATCCGCCGCAACGTCAATCGCGACCGCAACGCACCGATCGAGTTGTACGACCTCAAGACCGACATCGGCGAAACCACCAACATCGCGGAGCGCCATCCCGATGTTGTTGCACGCATCGCCGCCATGATGGCCGAAGCCCACACGCCTTCGCCCATCTTCAGCTTCGAGAACCGCCGACCACGCTCGCAATCGCGCGACCGCGGACGGCGGCGACTCAGCAACGACAACGACTCGCTCGTACTCGATCGCTCTGGCTTCTCAGTCGTTGAGACGACCAGTGCTTCGGCCTTCAACGGACGCGTCGGCAGCAATGTCATCGACGATGATCTCGGCTCATGGTGGCATACGCAGTGGCGTGACGCGGCCCCAAGCCATCCGCACCGTATCACCATCGATCTCGGCGCGACGCAAAGCGTGCATGGCATCCGCCTGATGGCCCGCCAAGATCACGAGGACAACGGCACGATCAAACGAGCCGATGTTTACGTCGCAGATTCGCCGTCGACCGACGGTCAACCCGCCATCGAAGCGGTGCTCGCCTTCACGAAGAACGAGCAAGAAGTCATGTTTGATCGGCCGATGCAAGGCCGGTATCTGTCCATTGTTTCGCGTTCGGCACACGCAGACTCGCCGTACGCCTGCATCGCCAACTTGGAAATTCTCGGTAAGGGGCTCGAACAGTGAATACCTCGCTCGGCCGTCTCTCGACCATCGCCGCTTCGGTTATCACCTCCGCTGCCGCAGCGCAGGGTGCAGCCGACAACCCTGCAAACCTCCTTTGCAGCAGCGAGGCACCCGTGCCGCATTGGAACAATCTCGAAGTCATCAACATCAATCGGGCTGACGCGCGCGCGTTTTTCTTCCCGTTCCCGACAGAAGAAGCCGCAGCTGACAACGCGCTCCCTGCCGAGTACATGAACTCGCCGTGGGTGAAGTCGCTCAACGGCCGATGGGACTACCACTGGGCGGCCAATCCGGACGAGACGCCCGCCGGCTTCATGGGCACCGACTTCACAGCCAGCGGCGACGACTGGTCCACCATCCCAGTCCCCGCCAACATCGAGATGCAAGGCCACGGCTTCCCCAACTACACGAACATCCGCTACCACTTCTCCCCCGCAGAGCCGCCGAACGTTCCCGCCGATCAGAACTGGGTGAGCAGCTACCGCCGCACGTTCGACGTCCCGAGCAGTTGGGACGGCATGCGTCACACCCTCCGCTTCGAGGGCGTCGGCTCCGCAATCGAGCTTTGGGTCAACGGCCGGTACATCGGATACGCCGAGGACGGACGATCGTCCATCGAGTTCGACATCACCGACGCGACAACGACCGGCAAGAACGTCATCGCGGCCAAGGTCTTCAGACTTAGCAACGGTTCATACCTCGAATGCCAGGACTTCTGGCGCCTCAGCGGCATGTACCGCGATGTCCTCGTTTGGGCAGCCCCAGCAACAACAATCGAAGACATTACCGTCAACACCGAGCTCGACGGGCCCAACGGCAAGCTCACCATTCAGCCCACCATCGCGACGCACGCCTCTCTCGAAGGCGCCGCAACCGCGGACATCACCGCGACGCTGCGAGACAACGCCGGCAACATCATCGCCAAGATGGAGCAAGCCGGCCTCGCCATCGCTGCCGATGCGAGCAGCACCAGCCGCATGCAGATCAAAGTCCCAGACATTCAGCCCTGGACAGCCGAAACACCAAACCTCTACACACTCACCGTCACGCTAGATGCCGACGGCTCGACATCTTCCGTGCCGCTCCGCGTCGGCTTCCGCGAGATCGACATCGCCGAGGGCGTGTACCGCATCAACGGTAACCCGGTCCTCATACGCGGCGTCAACCGTCACGAGCACGAACCCGATACCGCGCACGCCATCACCTTCGAAGGCATGGTCCGCGATATCGAGATCATGAAGCAGCACAACTTCAACGCCGTGCGCACAGCTCACTACCCCAACCACCCCGTCTTCTATCAGCTCTGCGATGAGCACGGCCTCTACGTCGTCGACGAGGCCAACGTCGAGTCGCACGGCATCGGCTACGACCCCGACAAGACCCTCGCGAACAAGCCCGAATGGATCGACGCCCACGTCGAACGCTTCCAGCGCATGGTCAAGCGAGACCGCAACTTCACGAGCATCGTTGCGTGGTCGCTCGGCAACGAGATGGGCGACGGCGTTGGCACATCCGCTGCCTACGCATGGGGCAACGAGTACGACCCCACACGTCCCATCCAGTCCGAGCGCGCGCAGTGGGTCAACGGCAACACCGACATCGTCGTGCCGATGTACGCCAGCCCGCAACGCATCGAGCGCTACGCCACCACCGACAACATCGAGAAGCCGCTCATCCTCTGCGAGTACTCGCACGCGATGGGCAACTCCAACGGCAACTTCGACTGGTACTGGGATATCTTCCGCAGCCAACCCAAGCTCGGCGGCGGCTTCATCTGGGATTGGTGCGACCAGGGTCTCTCCGCCAAGTCGCCGCCCAAGCTGGCCCTTAATCTCGCGTTGCCGAATGCAACCGCGAGCTTCGTCGGCCGTGCTTCACCCGACGGCGCACAGGGCTACGCGATCCTCGATCAGCCCGGCATGCCCGACCTCACCGGCCCGCTCACGCTCGAAGCGTGGGTCAAGACCGAAGAAGTCGCAGGCGGCGGCGCTGGCCGAAGCGGCCACGGCCAAATCATCGGCAAGGGCGACGAGCAGGCTTCCCTCAAGCTCACCAACGATCACGTCGAGTTCTTCATCCACGTCGACGGCACATGGCACGTTGCGCGCGCAGCCAAGGGCCAAGACTGGTTCGGTAACTGGCAGCACCTCGCCGGCACCTTCGACGGCAACAACGTCATCCTCTACATCAACGGCCGGCGCGTCGCCTCCGCCACAACTAACAACCTCAGCCCAAGCTCAACGCCGTTCCCCCTGTCAATCGGCACCAACTCGCAGATCCCCGGCCGTGAATTCGAAGGCCTCATCCGCGAGGTCCGCATCTACGACCGGCCGCTCAGCGAGACCGAAGTCCGGCAGACCGGAGCCGAGCCCAACGGCCTCACGCTCCACGCACGCCCCAACAACGAAACCATCTCCGCCATCCCCGGCACCGGCGGCGAGCCCTTCTTTGCCTACGGCGGATTCTTCGAGCCCGCCGGCACGTACAACGACGACAACTTCTGCATGAACGGCGTCGTCAACGCCGACCGCAGACCCAAGCCCGCGATGGCCGCCATCAAGTGGAATCAGCGCCCCGTCACCGCTGAACTGATCGATGCCGAGTCGCGTCGCGTCCGCATCACATCGTGGTACGACCACGCTGATATCGCCAACAAGCTCGTCGGCGAGTGGCGCCTGCTAGAAGACGGCGTCGAGATTGCCTCGGGCGATATGGATGTCCCCAGCCTCGCGCCGCGGAGCACAGCCATCGTCGAGATCGATGCGCCGCGCACGCTGCCCGCACCGGGCCGCGAGTTGCACCTCGATCTCCGCTGGCGCACCGCAACTGCAACGGCAGCCGTGCCCGCCGGCCACGAGGTCGCCTGGGAGCAATTCCACCTCGCCACGACGCCCGCCGATCCCATCGTGCGCAACGCCGGCGACGTGGGCCAGATCATCGACGACGGCACCGGCCGCACCTTCACCGCCACAGCCGGCAACGGCTTCGCTGCTACCTTCGATCGCACTACCGGCGCCATCGTCTCCCTTAGCCACAACGATCGCGAACTACTCGAAGCGCCGCTCGTCCCCTACTTCTGGCGGGCGCCGATCGATAACGATCGCGGGAACCGTCAGCCAGCGCGCGCAGCCGCGTGGCGCAACGCCGGCGATAGCTGGACGATCAACAGCATCAAGACCGCCACCTCGCCCGGCAGGGCGGTCATCACCGCGACCGGCACGCTCCGCGATGTCGGCGCCGACTACACCGTCACCTACACCGTCCGTCCATCCGGCGAGGTCCACGTGCAAGCCGACATGGGCCGACCGCGCGAAGGCGTCGGCCTCATCCCCCGCTTCGGCATGCGCACCCAGCTCGCACGCGATCTCACCAATATCACCTGGTTCGGCCCCGGCCCCGATGAGTCGTACTGGGACCGCGACGAACTCCCGCTCGGCCAATGGACAACCACCGTCGCCGACTCCGCCTTCCCATACTCCGAGCCGCAAGAGACCGGCAACCGCGTGCGCACGCGTTGGATGACCGTGACCGATAACGCCAGCCGCGGCCTCATGATCCTTGCCGATCCCGATGGCTGCTCCGTTCCCGACCAGGCGCTCAGCATCGCAGCCGTGCCGTTCGATACCCACGAGGCCGGCCCCGCCAAGTACTGGCACGATGTCGATCTCGACCGAGTCTTCCTCCACATCGACACCGCACAAACCGGCGTCGGAGGTGATAACTCTTGGGGCGCAACGCCCAAAGCCCGATACATCCTCAGGTCCGCGCCTCAACGCGTCGCGTTCGTGTTGCGACCAATCAACAACGCGGACGAAGCAACAGCGCGACGGGGCATCAGCCCGTAACGCGCGATACCGCCCTAAACGCAAGCCCAAAGCAATGCAGAAACCACCCGAAGGCATGACCACAACCCCAAACAGCAGCACGCCGCTCGCAGCCGATCGCGCAACAGCCGAGGTCATTGCTCGCGCGGTCAGTGCATACCGAGTCAAGTTCGGCGAGGAGCCCGCCGTCGTTGCGTTCGCGCCAGGCCGCGCCAATCTCATCGGCGATCACACCGATTACTGCGACGGCTTCGTCATGCCCGTCGCGCTCGAGATCGGCTGCGCGTGCGCCATGGGCCCGGCCGACACCATCGACGCGATCGCAGCCGACTTTGATTCCGACGGTGTCTCGCTCCCCGCCGATCGCCCCGCCACAGTCAGCGATCTCGATGACGACCGCTCTTGGCAGCGCTACGTCGTCGGCTCATTCGAGGTCACCCGGCGTCATGCCGACATCGGCCACACCGGTGCGCGCATGGCCCTCGCCAGCTCCGTACCAACCGGCAGCGGCCTCTCGAGTTCTGCCGCGGTCGAAGTCTCCATCATCACCGCGACGAACGCTCTATTCGGCCTCGGGCTCGACACGCTGCAGATCGCCAAGCTCGGCCAGCAAGCCGAGCACGAGTTCGCAGGCGTGCCCTGCGGCATCATGGATCAGCTCGCATCCGCTGCCGGCCAGCCCGACCGTGCCATCATGATCGACTGCCGATCACTCGACCTCACGCTGACTAGTCTCCCCGAGGCCGACGACGCAGTCTTCGTGCTCGTCGACTCGGCCGTCAAACACTCCAACGCGTCCGGCGCATATGCAGCCCGCCGCTCCGCGTGCGAATCCGCATCCGCCAAACTCGGCGTGCCCGCCCTCCGCGACGCCAACGCCGACATGATCGCCGGAGTAGGCGAGGCACTCACCGACGACGAACGCCGCGCAGCCGAGCACGTTGTGTCCGAAAACGCCCGCGTGCTGGCGTTCTCAAGCGCCCTGGCCGAGGGCGACATCGAGGCCGCGGGCGAACTACTCGACCAAAGCCACGCCTCGCTCTCTGATGTCTACCGCGTCTCATGCGACGAGCTCGACACGCTCGCGAAGATCTGCCGCGAAACACCGGGCATCCTCGGCGCGCGCATGACCGGCGGCGGCTTCGGCGGCTGGGTCGTCGCACTCGTCGAGTCGCACGCCATCGACGCCATCGACAACCACGTCATCCCCGCGTTCCAAGCTGCGACCGGCAACGTCTCGTCTTCACGCATCATCCGACCATCGCAGGGCGCTCGCGTGATCGACACCAACGGCTAGTCAATCGCCTTGCGTCGCGTGTCTCAAGACGGCACCCGCCGGCCAATCGCTCGCAGCACGAAGCCAATGGCCAACACCGCCAGTCCCGCGAGCCACACCTTTGGCTCAAGCGTCCAGCCGATCGACAAACATCCGATGAGCCCGGCCCACGACACCCATCGCGGGTAGAGCCGTTGCTGCGCGCGCAGCCGAAGCGAAGCCGCATTCGTCACCGCGTAATACATCAACACCGTAAACGCGCTGAACGTCCAAGCGAGCTCGATCGACCCAAGCCCCGCAAGCAAAGCGACCAGCGCCCCCACGCCAACAACAGCCACCCGAGGCTCGGCCGACCGAGCATCGATTTGCGCGCACACGCTCGGCAGATCGCCGCGCCTGCCCATCGCGAGCACCATGCGAGACAAGCCGAGCACAAGGTTCAGCAGAACGCCGAGCATGGCTGCGCACGCCCCGGCCAAGACCACCCATGCAAGCCAAGCGGCATCGAGCACTTCGGCCACGCGCAGCAACGGCACCGAGCCGGCGTTCGCCGCCAGACCTTCCGCACCGAGCACCGCGAGCACAGCCACCGCCACAGCTACATACAAAACGCCCGTCACGATCATCGTCACCACGATCGCGCGCGGAATGGTCTTCGCCGGCTCGTAGACTTCCTCGCCGAGCGTCGCGATGCGCCCATAGCCGGTGTACGCGACAAACATCAACGCGGTCGCTTCCGCCAAGCCAACGCCGGGCCAAGCGCCAAGCTCAACACCTACGTTGTCTGCCACTCTGTCCTGCCGCGCACCAACGATCACCAATAACACCACGAGCGAGCCAACAACGATCGCGACAATCGCAGCGTTGACCGCTGCCGAGCGTTTGATCCCAGCAAACACCAACGCGCTCACAACGATCACCGCGGCAACAGCAACGCCCGTGCGCACGCCCGGCGTCGCATCGCCAAGTGTGTACGCCGCGAAGCCGAGCGCAGCTGTCGCTGCCGACGCGCTCTTGGCGCACAAGAACATCCAGCCCGCAGCGAACCCCGCCGCCGGATGCAACTCACGATAGCCGTACTCGTAGGTGCCGCCGCTTGTTGGGTGCACCGCCGCCAGCTGCGCACTGCTCAGGGCATTCGCGGTCGCGAGCAAGCCCGCCAACACCAGCACGACGAGCACCCATCCGCCCGCAGCAGCCGCACCGAGCCCAAGGCTCACAAACACGCCGGTGCCGAGCATCGAACCAAGGCCCAGACCGACCGCGCCCCATACGCCGAGCCCGCATCGCAGCGAACGATTGTCGGACGGCCGATCCATCCGCGCACACTACTCAATCATCTGAAGCGCCCAGCCTCATCGCTCCAGCATGGGCTTTGCCAGGGACGAGAGAGCCACACCCGATCAAATTACGATCAAGCCAGGCTCGAAAGCCACCTGCCGGACTCGAACCGGCGACCGTCGGTTTACAAAACCGAAGCTCTACCAACTGAGCTAAGGTGGCGAGATTTGTTCAGTGGCATGATATGGCCGGCCGCGGTGTCGCATCTTCGGCCGATTTGGGCCAGGAAAGCACATTTATGGCGTGATTGATGTGCCGGTGGGCTCACGAAATCGCCCCGGGCTGCCTCCGAAGCACGCCTCAGCCTCGCCGGGGTCGCCGACGGCCGAACAGGCGGGAAACCACCAGAATCACGATT
>JBCCQU010000041.1:0-10812 GCA_039208875.1 Planctomycetota bacterium | reverse complement strand
GCAAGCCACCGACGACCCGCTCGGCTCCGCCCTGTTCGCGGTCGCCGGCGTCACCACCGTCCTCATCCACACCGACTTCATCACCGTCAACAAATCGCCCGATGCCGAGTGGTCCGAGGTCAAGCCGGGCGTGCAGCAGGCCATCGCTGAGCATGACTGAACGGGCGGATCTTGCGCGATCGTTGATTGCCTGGTTCCGTCGCGAGCACCGCGACCTGCCGTGGCGACCCTCGCCCATCCACGCACCCCGCGACGCCTACCGAGTCCTCGTCAGCGAGATCATGCTTCAGCAAACGCAGGCGTCGCGAGTCGCCGAGCGATACGGCCCATTCCTCGATCGATTCCCCGCTGTCGATGCACTCGCCTCAGCTGACGAACAGGACGTGCTCGCGATGTGGTCGGGGCTCGGCTACTACCGCCGCGCGCGCTCGCTGCACGCAGCCGCGCAGGCCGTGGTCGAGAAGCACGACGGCGTCTTTCCGACAACAGCCACCGAGCTGCGCGCACTGCCCGGCGTCGGCGATTACACAGCCGGGGCCATCGCCTCGCTTGTCTCTAACGAGCCCGCGCCCGCTGTCGATGGCAATGTGACGCGGGTGCTGCTGCGGGTGCACGGCAAGGACGCCGCGGCCGACGACAAAGGCATCCCGGCATGGGCGCGCAGCGAGGCCGCCGCGCTGCATGAAGCATCGTCATCGCGCGCCAACCCAAAGCCCAAGCGCACGCACGCGATGCTGAACGAAGCATTGATCGAGCTGGGCGCGACGGTGTGCACGCCGCGTGCGCCCAAGTGCCTGCTGTGCCCAATCGCCGAGCACTGCGAAGCGGCGAAGCAGGGCCGGCAGGACGAGATTCCGAGACCCAAGAAGCCGCCGAAGCGCCGCGTGCTGCACGCAGCCAGCGTCGTTGTCCGCGACGGTCGCCGTGTGCTGGTGCATCGCAGGCCGGCCGATGCTGGCCTGTGGGCCGGGCTCTGGCAGGTGCCGACCGTCGAGACCGACCAACAGCTCACCGGATCGGCTGTCGCAGCCGCGTTCGGCCTCCGCGATGACCCGACACCCACCGAGTCCTTCGCCTTCCAAACGACCCACCGCGATGTGCGCTTCGCGGTGTGGCAAGCAGCCGGCAGACCCAAACCGATGCCCGCCGGCAGCCGGTGGGTGCGGGCTGCCGACTTCGATGATCTTGCGCTGTCGACGCCGCAGCGGAGAATCTTGAACGGGGCAATGGACAGCGGTGACTAGGCAATGGAAGCTCGGCCGTTGCTCATCATGCAGTGCCCGTTCCCTACCCTGCTGGCATGCGACTGGCTGTCGTCATCCCGGTGTACAACGAGAAGCCGACGCTGCCGAAGCTGCTGGAACGGCTAACCGCGACGCCGCCGCCGACCAACGCCGCTGGTAACTCGGCGACCGGCCGACCCGTCGAGCGCTTCATCGTGCTGGTCGATGATGCCTCGACCGATGGCACAACCGACCTTGTGCGCTCGCTGGCGGACGGCGATCAGATCCGGGCGGTGTATCACGAGCGGAATCAAGGCAAAGGCGCGGCCCTCCGCAGCGGCTTTCACGCAGCTATCAATGGCCCCGACGCTGCCGACCTCGTGATCGTGCAGGACGGCGACCTCGAATACGACCCGGCCGACCACGCTGCGGTGCTGGCACCGCTGCTCGATGGGCGCGCCGACGCGGTCATCGGCACCCGCTTCGCCGGCGAGACTCACCGCGTGCTGTACTACTGGCACTCGATCGCCAACCGAGCGATCACCGCGCTCAGCAACATGCTGACCAATCTGAACCTCACCGATGTTGAGTGCTGCTTCAAAGCCTTCCGTGCAGACGTGCTGAGGCAAATCAGAATTGAAGAAGACCGCTTCGGCGTCGAGCCCGAACTGGTCGCGAAGCTCGCCAAGATTCGCGTGCCGGTGGACGACGAAGACAGTGAACGCAGGCTGCGGATCTACGAGGTGCCGGTGAGCTATGCGGGTAGGACGTACGCCGAGGGCAAGAAGATCACGTGGCGCGACGGCTTCGCTGCCCTCCGCTGCATCGCGAAATACAACCTTCAGCGGTAACCCGGGGCTTCAACGCGGAGGCACGGAGGAAGATCGGAACGCGGAGTCACGGAGAGAAGACGCGGAGGTCGCGGAGCAACAAGAGAGTTGAACGCGAAGGCCGCGAAGATCACGAAGAAAGATCAAAGCGAGAAGAAGAAGAAAAAGCGAAGGCCGAATCTACACGCCGCGACACGACACTCAGCTGCTTTCTTCTTCGCGCCATTCGCGATCTTCGCGTTCCACTTCTTCTCGGCCTCGGGGGCCTCCGCGTTTCCTCCGTGCCTCCGCGTTGAAGCTCAGCTCAAGCCAAGACCTCTGCCTTGGTGATTTCGATCGCGTCGTTGGGCACATCGTCGTCGCCACGCTTGTGACCGGTGCCCACGCCCTTGATCGCGTCGACGAGGTCAAGCATCGCGACGAGTCGAGTCGAGCCGAGCACGTTCAGAGTTGACGATTATGCCGACGCACTAGCGTCCACGACTAGCGACTCGCTGTCGACATGCACACCGACGCGTTTGCAGTGCATCAACAGATCCTGCTCGAAACGACGGACAGCGTCTTCATCTCGCAGGGCTGCCAACACCATGAACTTGCCGCTCACCTCACCGATACAACAGTGCAGCGTGACCTTGACGAACGTGTGTCTTTCTTGGCCCAATACCCGCATCAAACGCAGTGCATCGGGCCCGACCGACCAATTACGATCTCCCCACGTCGTGAAGTCTTTAGAGACACGCAGTATCGCGCCGCCACGACGAAGGACCAGTTCGCGTCGATATCTCGCGAGAAATACTCGGTTGCTAACAATCATCGAGATGCCTGAAGCCGACAACAAAAGCACGGGTGTCATAACGTGCCAGTTCGACATCATGGCCGGCACCAAGTCCATCCCGAGAAGCAGCCCTAATATCAAGATCGCTGCGAACGGCACTACCGCAATCCCTACGCCGTACACGTAAATCGTGCGTTCTTTAAGCGGCATACCCCGCTCTTGATAGACAACGCTCCCCGCATCGGGCGTGGGCAAGTGCTGAAAGGGTGGTATCTGTGAGGACAACAGCTCGAGGTCTACGCACTCGTCCGTCAACATCGGGAGGTCTAATCGATCCACGCACTGCCTCCCCGTCTTAGGCCGCCAAGCGACGGAAGACTTTCGGACACATGACGAATCGCTAGCTCAGCACCTCTGCCTTCGTGATCTCGATCGCGTCGTTGGGCACATCGTCGTGACCACGCTTGTGGCCCGTGCTCACGCCCTTGATTGCATCAACGACATCCATGCCCTCGACGACCTTGCCGAACACGGCATATGCCGCACCATCCGGCTGCGGCTGATCGAGGAAGCTGTTGTCCTTGACGTTGATGAAAAACTGGCTCGATGCCGAGTCTGGATCGCCGCCGAGGCGTGCCATCGCGAGCGCGCCGCGTTCGTTCTTGAGGTTGTTTTTCCACTCGTTTTTGATGGTGTCGCGGGTCTTCTTCTGCTGCATGTCCGGCGTGAAGCCGCCGCCCTGGATCATGAAGCCGTCGATGACGCGGTGGAAGATGGTGCCGTCGTAGAAGCCTTCCTCGACGTAGGTCTGGAAGTTCTTGGCTGAGATCGGCGCCTCATCGTGGTCGAGTTCGATGACGATGTCGCCCTTGGTCGTTGCGAGTTTGACTTGCATGGCTGCCTCCGTGTGGTTGGAGTCACACGGTAGCGGCCTGCGGCGGCACGGTCAGCCGATGGCGTCGTCGCCTCGCTCACCGGTGCGGATGCGGTAGCAGTCTTCGAGTGCCAGCACGAAGATCTTGCCGTCGCCTCCGGAGCTTTGGTCGGCACCGGGCTCTCCCGCCTTTGCCGCCCCGCCCTCGATGATGGCCTTCACGGTCTTGTCGACATATTGCTCGTTGACCGCGATCTCGAGCCGCACGCGTTTCTGAAGATCGACCTCGATGCCCGCGCCGCGATACTGCTCGTGCGTGGCCGGCTCATCGCCGCAGCCGAGCGCATTCGTAACGCTGATTTTGAGCACCTCCGCCTTGGCGAGTGCGTTCTTGACGTCGGTCAGCTTCTCAGGCCGGATGTAGGCGATGACGAGTCTCATGCAGCGATGCTCCGACAGCGGTGGGATGTTTCAGAACTCAAGCAGCAATCAAGCTGGGCAATGGGAACGCGGCAATGGGCAATGGGACGCAGCAAGCCCGTGCTCAGCAAATCTTGAACGACCAGCCATTGCCCATTCCCCATGGCCTCTTGCCCGTTACTGGTTCGAGAAAATCTGGAAGCCGGCGTACGACTCCATCGCGTGCTCAGCCTGATCCAGCCCGGCCAATTCCTCAGCACGCGACACCCGCAGCCCGAGCGTGAACCGCAACGCTGCGAACAACAACAACGCAACCGGGAAGCACAGCACAGCCGCCGCGGCGATGCCCTGCAACTGCGCGACCAGCGACTTGCCCTCGGCAAAGAACGCGACCGCCAGCGTGCCCCAGATGCCGCACACCAGGTGGACGCTGATCGCGCCGACGGGGTCGTCGAGCTTCAGGCGATCGAGCCCGATGACGCTGAACACGACGATGACCCCGGCCACGCCGCCCACGATGATCGAGCCGGTCGGCGAGATGACATCCGCCCCCGCGGTGATGCCCACCAGCCCCGCGAGACAGCCATTAAGCACCATGGTGAGGTCGGGCTTGCGCTGCGCGATCTGGCTCGTGATCATCGCGGTCACGATGCCGGCCGCCGCAGCGAGTGCTGTCGTCACAAACACGAACGACACCGACTCGGGATCGGCTGACAAAACAGACCCGCCGTTGAACCCGAACCAGCCGAACCAAAGTAGGAACACGCCGATCGCAGCAAGCGGCATCGAGTGTCCCATGATCGGGCTGATGACAGTCTTGCCGTCCTCGCGCTTGAGATACTTCCCGAGCCGCGGCCCGAGCACGATGACACCCGCCAGCGCGCCCCAGCCGCCGACGGAGTGCACGATGGTGGAGCCGGCGAAGTCGTGGAAGCCGGCGTCATCGAGCCAGCCGCCGCCCCACTTCCACGAGCCATAAATCGGGTAGACGATCGCGACATAGATCGCGCTGAAGATGAGGAAGCTGCCGAGCTTGATGCGTTCCGCGACGGCTCCGGACACGATCGTTGCCGCCGTGGCAGCGAACATCGCCTGGAAGATGAAGTCGGCGTAGTACGTGTAGCTGCCGTCGGCGTATCCGACGCTGTCATAATCGTCGCTCATGCCGATGCCCGGCACAAACGCGGGTAGCCAGCCCTCGATGATCCAGTTGCCGTCCGGATACATCAGGTTGAAGCCGATGAGCGCGTAGGTGAGCAGGCCGATCGCGATGATCATCATGTTCTTGAACAGGATGTTGACGGTGTTCTTGGCCCGCGTCAGGCCGGTCTCGAGGCACGAGAAGCCGAGGTGCATCACGAAGACCATGGCTGCGGCGATGAGTATCCAGAGGTTGTTGGCGAGCAGGCCAAGGTCGGCGACTTCCCCTGCCGTCACCCCCGGCACCCCCGGAGCCCCCGCCTCGTCCTGAGCGAAGGCCGACGCTGACGCCACGGCGAGCGCGACGACTCCGAGCTTGAACGCAACGCCTGTTCGACCCATGCCGCACCTCCGCGTGCCGACCGGCGTGGCGGTTCGGCTTAGTAAGGCACGCCGACGCTCTTCCACGCCGGCGCACCCGAGGGAAGCCGGAGCATGATCGATTTTGCTATTCCCGTCAAGGGCCAAAGCGCCGACACGATCGCCGCGGCTCAGAACGGCTGCACGTAGCCGAACGTGAACGTGCCGTAGAAGTCCTTGCCATTCTGCTCGTCGAGTTCTTCGGTGAGCACGGTGAAGGACCAGCCGCCGTACCAGCGGTTCCAGCGCCACTCGAAGCCGCCCTGCAGCTCGCCGACGAAGTTTCGGCGGTCGACGCCGGTGCTGTCCTGGAAGATGTTGCCGTCGAGGAAGAGGTTGCGGGCGACGACCCTGCCGCCGAGTCGACCGAATGCGTAGATGCCGAACTCGTCATCGCTGAGTCCGGTGTGGTCGGTGATGTCGACGAAGCTGGCCGGGCCGAAGGTGTCGGGCAGGTTCAGGCCCAGCCGACCGATGACGCCGATCTCGGCGTCAATAAACACGTTGCCGAGCCTGCCGCCGACGTACGGGATGAGATCGGCCCCCATGCCGCCCTCGCCATCGCCGAAATCAAGCTCGTCGGACTTCCACCGCCGCTCGTACTGCAGGTTGAACGTGAACTCGTGGCTCAGCTGATTGCCCCAGCCGGCCGGGTCGATCTGGTCGCTCAGCAGCGCGTGCACCTGCTCCTGTGCTGCCTCCGCGAGCGACGACTCGCCGGTCAAGCCCAGGTCGAGCTGCAGGTGGTCGAACTTGTGATCGTCGGCCCGCTGCACGAAAAGCCCGATCGTCAGCCAGCCGGCCCACGGCCAGTCCTCTGGCTGCGGATCCGGATTGCCGATGTCCGACGGCGTGAAGATGTACTGCCGAAGGTTGAAGCCGATTGCGAATCTCGGGTCCTCGAAATCCTTCGGCAGCGGCAGCCAGCGTTCCCAGTCGCTGTAGGCAGCGGTCGCATCCCACGCGAATTCCAGCCCCACGCCGTTCGTGAAGTGCCGATCGCGGTTGCCGACGCCCGTGAAGCCGACCGCATCGTTGGACCATGTAAGGTTGAACGAGCGGAAGCGATATCGGTCTTGCTCAGCGATCGCCGAGTCATCGCCGGCAAACTCGAGTTGCAGGCCGCCTGTCGCATCCTGCCCGGCCGAGCCACCGGCAGCCGCCGCGAGAACCAAACCAGCCGCCGCTGCCCATCCTCTTACCTCTTGAGCATCCACCGATCGCTTCGCCACGCCGCCTCCGATCTTCGCGGCCGCTCGCCGCCGGCCCGAGCCTACAGCCGCGACTGCCGACCTGCGGCCCACAATCCGCATCCCGACCTGTCCCGCGGCTCGCCACGCCCGCACGCGGGTTCTATCCTGCCGCTCCGGCGTCGGCACTGCCGCCGATCCGGCAATGGTGCGCGTCGATGTCCGAGTCACTCGCCAGTCCGAGCGCTGTCCCGGCCGAATCAGCCGAGGCGGTCGTCCGCGCATCGATCCCCGCCATGCTGGCCGGCCCGATCACTGCTGTGGTCACAGCCGCGGCCTGCCTGGCCATCGGCCTCGGGCTCGAATCCGCCGACCCGCGCACGCTGACGTACGCCGTTCTCGCATCGGCCGTGCCGTGCCTGCTGACGCCGGCCATCCTGCTCGTTGTCGGCTCGGCGTCGCTCAGTATGTTTAGCCTCGCCGCCATGGCAGCATCCGGAGCACGCCTGCTCGCCTCGGCCGCTGCCGCCATGGCCTCGCTCAGGCTGCTCGATGTCGACCAGACACCCTTCGTCGTGACGTTCCTCACGGTTGTCTTCGCAGCCCTCGTTGCGGAGAAGCTGGCCATCGTCGCCACCCTCCGCCCGCACTGGAACGACACGCAACGCCGCTCGCCCAGCCAACTGGCCGGCGAACCGGCAACACCCGCTGCAAACGTGCCCCATCATCCGGGAGACAAGTCTTGAACGCCCTCTTTGTCCTCGCTGCGGACCCCATCAGCCACTCCACCGATCACAAGTTCATCGTGGTCGGCGACGGCTTCTGGCTGTGGTCGGCCTATTGCACGCAGCTCGTCCTCGCCGGGCTCATCACGTTCTACGGCATGCGTTGGATCGCCGGCAAAATCGCCACCGGCCCAGAGTCGGAAGGCACCGCCCGCTACATCACCAAGAACCCGATCGCCGGCATGATCGAGTGCGTCTGCCTCTATCTGCGTGACGAGATCGTTCGGCCGCTGCTGCACGAGCGAACAGAAAAGCTCATGCCGTTCTTCTGGTCGCTGTTCTTCTTTATCCTCGTGGCCAACCTCATCGGCCTCATCCCGCTGCTCGATGTCGTCAACCTCATCGCCCCGGGCATGATCAAAGAGCACATGTCGCCCATCGGCGGCACGCCGACGCAGAGCGTGTATGTCACAGCGATCCTCGCCATCTTCGCCGCAGCCTTCATCAACCTGCAAGGCCTCAAAGAGCTCGGCACGGTCGAGTACGTCAAGCACCTGACGGGCGGCGTGCCGCTCAAGCCGCTGTTCGCACCGATCATCGCCGTCGTCTTCGTGATCGAGGTGCTCGGCACGTTCATCAAGCCGGTCGCCCTGGCCATCCGCTTGTTCGCGAACATGACGGCCGGCCACATCCTGCTGGCTCAGCTGCTTGTATTCACCGGCGTCGGTGCCGCCTTGCTCGCCAAGGGCGATGTCGTCCCCGGCTCGATCGCCTTTATCGCAGCCACGCTCGGCTCGTTCGCGATCTACTTGCTCGAGATCTTCGTCGGCTTCCTGCAAGCCTTCATCTTCATGTTCCTCACCGCCGTCTTCACCAGCCTGCTGGCACACCACGACGAGGAGCACGACCACGCCGATGACGACGCCGTCATCGAGGTGCCGCGGGGCGCCGAGTACGCCGCAACCTAACCCAGCCAAACCACGCCAAACGCACGACGACCCACAGACCGCCGGCTATCATGGCTCCCCGCGAGCCCCGACCCGCCCGCGGAGAGAACGACAGGGAAACGAACACCACCGACAGCACCGACGCCGGGCCCGTGGGGTGCCAGGCCAAGGGCGACAGCACCGAGGCAAGCCGAGCCAACAATTCCAACCAGGCCTGCCAAAACACCTTGGGAATTCATCAATGACCAGCATGCTCCGCAACGTGATCCTCGCCTCGCTCGCCGTCGCCGTCTTCGGCACGACGTTCGCACTTGCTCAGGACGAAGCCACGGCAGAGGGCGCCGTCGAAGCCACCGAAGAGGTCGTTGCAGCGGCTACCGGTCCGACCATCGGCCGCGGCCTCGCCGTCCTCGGTGCCGGCCTCGCCATCGTCGGCGCAGCCATCGGCATCGGCCTCATCGGTAAGGCAGGCGCCGAGGCAACCGCTCGCCAGCCCGAGGCAGGCGGCCGCATCTTCATCCTCGCACTCATCACCGCGGCCTTCATCGAGGGTGCGACGCTCTTCGCCCTCGTTGTCGCCATCACCGCCGGCTGATCCGACGGACCGCGTCCGTCACCAACACACCGGTGACGCGACCGTGCCCAAGCAGGCGCGGTTGCGTCGCCGATTGCCCAGGATGATCAGATGACGATGCACACCCTTCTTCGATTCGCCGCCCCGCTACTCGCAGCGGCCCTCCTCACGCTCTGCACGGGCGTCGCTCACGCTGCGATGCCAGCCTCCGCCGTCGCCGACGTTGTCGCAGCCGCGGCTATCTCGGCCCCGGAAGGCGGCGAGACCAAGTCCGTCGTCAACGACTTCCCCAAGGGTGTCGTCGTCAGCATCATGACGCTGGTCGTCTTCTCGCTGGTGCTCTTCTTCCTCTACAACCAAGTCTGGCCCAAGATCCAGGGCGGTCTCAACGATCGCAACGACAAGATCCAGGGCGAGATCGAAGCAGCCGAGCTCGCACGCAAGCAGGCCAAGGACGCCCTCGACGAGTACGAGAAAAACCTCGCCGAGGCACGGGCCGAGGCCCAGCAGATGCTCGAGCAAACGCGGCAGCAGCAGCAGCAACTCGCTGCCGAGCTCCGCGCCAAGGCCGACACCGAGCTGACCAACATGCGGCAAAAGGCCCAGGCCGACATCGAGGCCGCCAAGAAGGCCGCGGTCAACGAGATCTACGCCCAGGCCGCCAACCTTGCATCGCTCGCCGCCGGCAAGATCCTGCAGCGCGAGATCACGCCATCAGATCAGCAGCGGCTCATCGATGAGTCGCTCGCCGAGCTCCAGACCAAGCAGAACTAGTCCATCTCTAAGCAGCGAACAGGCGCCCCCCCACCAAAGCGAGAGCAGCCGATGCCACTCACCGAATCCAGCTCCGAAGCTCGGCCCGATGCGCTCGCCAACGTCTACGCGCAAAGCCTCCTCGAACTTGCTGAAGCGCAGGGCGACGGTGCCGGCAGCCAGGCCCGTATCGAGGCAGTCCTAGGCCAGCTCGAAGACGTGCTCGAACTCGCCCGCAATGACGCTCGCTTCTCGGAGTTTCTTGCAAGCCGTGTGCTCGCCGATGATGCGCGCGAGCGTTCGATCAAGGCCATCTTCGCCGGCAAGGCCGACGACCTCGTCACCAACTTCCTGCTGGTGCTTAACCGCAAGGGCCGCCTCGCGCACCTGCCGTCCATCGTGGCTGCGTACGACCGCCTCGTGCAGGCCCGCTTCGGCCGCGTCGAGGTCGATGTCTTCACCGCGTCGCCGATCGACGTCGCCGAGCTTTCGCCCATCCGCGAGCGCCTCGGCTCAATCCTCGGCAAGGACGTCGTGCTGCACCCCTACGTCGATGCCAACATGATCGGCGGCGTCAAGTTCCGCGTCGGCGATCAGCTCATCGATGCCTCCGTCGCCACCCGACTGCGGCGGATGCGCGACATGCTCGTCGAAGACGGCGGCGCGGAGATCAAGGCCGCTGCCAGCAAGCTCCTCGACGGCAACCTCGACGGCAACTAAACGCTCCGGCCACAGCCTCCCCGACACGAATACCTTTGGTGGCACCGGTCTCCAGACCGGTCATCTGCCTTTGGTGGCACCGGTCTCCAGACCGGTCATCTGCCTTTGGTGGCACCGGTCTCCAGACCGGTGCTTTGCCACTTTGCTCGCCCGCTCTCACCATCGTCAAGATGCTCCCCCTTGAGGGGGAGCTGGCCGCGTAGCGGACTGACGGGGTGGTC
>JBCCQU010000040.1:0-11029 GCA_039208875.1 Planctomycetota bacterium | reverse complement strand
CACCGGTCTGGAGACCGGTGCCACCAAAGGCATGGCAACAAGGCAGTGGCTGCAGATTTCCGGACCGGCGCGGGCTGCGGCGTGGTTGGCCGCGTGGGATTCTGCCGCAACTCGGCCGATTCTGCGGGGGTAAAGTTGGTTGGGCAGCAGATTCTGGGGCCGACCGGTGGCGTCGGCGTGCCGCTGCATGATGATGACCGGTGGCGGCTGAATCACTCAGCCCACACGCACCGACACGATGAAGAGGACTTGCCGATGCCCGTGCTCAAGACGAAGACCGCTGCAGCCCGCCGGGGCTTCTCGTTGCTCGAAATCATGCTTGTGCTCGCGGTGATGGGCGCGCTGATGGCTGTGGTCGCGGTGTCGATCGGCGGCTTCGGCGAGCGCGGCAAGATCCGTGCGACCGAGGCATCGATGAACACGCTGAAGACCGCGCTGGATGCGTACCACCTGGAGTACAGCGCGTATCCGCCGACGCTGGCGACGCTGCAGACCGTGCGGCCGCCGCTGGTCGATGCGAATCAGAATTTCATGGATGGCTGGAACATGCCGTTGCAGTATGTGCCGGGGCCGACGGACAACGGCGAGAAGTTTCAGCTGATCTCGTTCGGCGGCGTCGAGGAATATGACCCGGAGAAGGCGCTGAGCGTGTGGACGATCGGCAACCGAAACTGATGCCGGGGCTGCGTCGCCAACGAGGGCTGCGGCGTGCGCGCGGCGGGTTCTCGTTTCTCGAGACGATCCTCGCATCGCTGCTGCTCGCGCTCGTTGCTGCGGCGATGGCATCGGCGATCGGCTTTGCCAACAACATGCAGCGGCGGCAAGACGCGCGGCTCGGCGCGGCAGAGGTCGCGAATCGGCTGATTCTCGAATACCTGCTCGACAAGCGCATCCTCGCGGACAAGCCGTTGAAGGTGCCGTTTGGCGACGACACGTATCGGTGGGAAATCAGCCGAGTGCAGCTTGGTCTGCAGCCTTCGGTGCGTGTTGCGGAGGGCATCAAGGAACTGCGGTCGAGCGGTAATCAGCAGGACGACTTGCTGCAGTCACAACTCGAGCGGGTGACGGTATCGGTGTGGCTGAGCGAGGACTCCGGCGGTGCGATGACACCCGAGGAGGGCACGCCGGTGGTGACGCTGACGCGGCTGGTGAACAACACGAATTGGAATCGGAATCCGCAAGGGCTGAAGGTGATCGCTGACAATCCGGAGATCGTGATTCAGCAGATGTTCAACCAGAACCGCGACACGCTCGGCACCTCGCGGAGCGGCAACTGAGCGATGCGGCGTCGCGGCTTCACCCTGCTTGAGATCTTGCTGGCGGCGGCACTCGGCTCACTGGTGCTGGTCGCGGCGATGGGTGTGCTGTTTGCGATAAGCCGGGCCGACCAAGCGCTGCAGACGCGAGTCGCGGCGAGTAATGAAACAGCACGCGTGCAGCGGACGATGCAGCGCACGTTTACGACGCTGCTGATGGCGACGGGTTCTATACCCGACGAGCCGGAGGCGGAGGACGACGCGGTCGATGATGACGACATTGAGGACAGCGACGATGGGTCGCTTGCCGCGGTTGGATCGCGCGATGGCGATGCCGAAACGGACGACGACGAAGCTGATGAGAGCGACGAGGGTGAGGGCGACGACGAACTGCCGCCGGAGCCGGCCGACTTTCGTCTGCTGATCGCGTCCGATCCGCGCGAGTGGCCGAGCGAGCTTGCGATGGCGAGCGAGCTGCCGATGTGGACCGGGCCTTGGCCGCCTCAGCGATTGACGGTGGTGCTCTCGAGCGAGCCGATTCCGCAGCCTTTGCAGCGCGACTTGCTGGCGGAGGCGGAGGAGATTCTCGAAGACGCTGAGGATGACGACGGGGATGAGGAGCGCTCGCTGTGGGTCGATGAGTTGATCTCGCTGGCCGACTGGGACAGCGATGATCTGGACGGCATCCGCGGGTCGTTCATGGTCGAGCCGGATGTGCCGACAGACACGATCGGGCAGGACGCTGGTTGGTCGTTGTGGTGGGTGCCGATCGAGGCTGAGCCGGTGCGCGTGGCCAGCGGCATCGTCGGGCTGACGTGGGCGGTGTTCATCGATGGCGAATTCACGCGCGAATACGCGGCGTCGGCGGCGGAAGAGCTGCCGGCGTTCGCGCTGACGGAGCTGACGTTCATCGACGGCCGCGAGCTTTCGTACGTGTATGAGATCGGCTGGACGGTGGGTATCGAGCCCGAGCCGCCGGCCGCGCCCGAAGGCGAAGAAGGCGAGGGCGACGACGGGGATGAATCGGGCGATGATGGCGGGGTACTCGACGCCGAGGCTGGGGCGGAGTTGCTGCAGCAGGCGGCGGGAGGCCGCGAATGAAGCAGCACAAGACGAAGCGAGCATTCGCGTTGCCGATCGTGCTGGTGATCACGCTAATCGTGACCGCGATGATCGGTGTGCTGATGCAGCGGCAGGCGGCGCAGCGGCTGCTCGTCGAGCGGCAGGTGAGCTGGTACCAAGAGCATCACGCCCGCTACAGCCTGGATGAGATCATCACGACGTGGGTGGCGACGGTGCCGGACGCGTTTCGGCTTGATCGCGATCTCGGGCCGGAGGGCGAGCTGCTGCAGATCGATCTCGGCGATGGCACGACAGCGTACGCGTCGGTGTTTGATGGGCAGGGGTCGATCCTCGAAGACTTGTCTGCGGTGAGCGGCGAGCAGGAGGAACGCGGCGCGGCCATGCTGGAGGAGCTGGAGGCTGCGGATCCGTTCCGCGACGAGCCGCAGTGGCGACGGAGGGCCGGGCCGGTGGCGGTGTCGCTGTGGACATCGCCCGAGCCGGTGCTGCGTGCCGCGATCGACAGCGTGCTGGACGGCAGCGAGGCGCGGGGTGCGCTCTCGCAGCTCATCGAGTTTCGGGAATCACTCGAGCGGAACCCGGACGAGGTGTTGAACGTGCTGTCGGAGATCGATCTGGAAGACGAATCTCGCGACGCGCTGCGCGGCGTGGTGGTTGAGCAGCCGACGCTGTATCTGGTGCGGATCGACGTGCGGGATCATCGGCTGCAGCGGCGGCTCGGGCGGTCCGACGGGCTGATGCCGATCGATCAGCGGCAGGGGCAGGGCGGCGCGACGCGAACGACATGGCAGCGTCGGGCGGGATTCCTCACATGGGAGCGCGTGCAGCTAGACTCTGTGGACCTGAACGCGCGCGATCGCCGCGGGCGTATGGAGCTGGAGCAGAACCAGCCAAGGCGGTGATGCAGATGGCACAACAGGCAGGGCCCGGTGGCCAACGCAACAAGACGGGCGGCGTGACGGACCGGCGTTCGGCGCGTCGGTATGCCATGCTCGGCCGGGCGGGTGCTGTGGTTGGTGTAGCTGCGGCGGCGTTGGTTGTTGTTGCCGGAGTGCCGGGCATGGGCAGTCCGCCGCTAGCGCCGATTGCCGACCCTGACGCAACGCAGTTTGCGATGGTTGCGACAACCGAACCGCGGAAGGCCATCGACGAGAGCTTGATCGGCTTCAATCTTGGCATGCAGCTTGAGCCGTTACCCGAGCCGGAAGAGGAAGAGGAGCCAGTGGCAGTTGTTGAGGATCCGGCATCGGTGGTGACCCCGCCGCCGAATGATGGCGAGGGTGATCCGGAGTCGCTGCCGCTGCAGATCCGGTACGTGGGGCTGATGCGTGTCGGCTCGCTGGTATACGCGGGCATCGTGGCCGACGATCGGCGTCGGCTGGTGCCGCTGGGCTACGAAGAAGACGGCGTGAAGCTAGTCGATGCTGACGACGAGCGCATGGTGCTCGAGTACGAAGACCTGCTTTACAACATTGAGCTGTCGGAACGCGAAGGCGTTGCGGTGTCGTCGGCTCCGGCGACGTCCGCTCCGACACCGACCCGGTCTGCCGCAGCGAACCCGAACGTGGCGAGAAGCAACGCGGCTAGAGCGTCAAATCGTGCAGGCTTTCGCGGTCGGCAGGACATCGATGAGTCATTGCTCGAGCTGGATAACGATGAGTTGATGGAGCTCCGTACGGAGGCGATCAATAAGGGTGACCGAGCCGCAGCGAATGAATACATGGCCGCGCTGCAAGAGAAGAATCAGCGCGAAGCGGTGAGGGGAGACGCTCGCCGCCGATGACGACCGCGTGCTACGTCAGCCGAAGCGAGCGGGGCGGTGCGTTGCGGATGCTTCGCCTCGTCGCGGCCGGCCGCGCTGATGCGACGTGGCACGCGCCCCCGATGGACGACGACCCCGACACCGCACGCAAGGCTGCGAGCGATGCAGCAGCGTGGCTCGCTGACGAACTGAGTCGCGTGGAGAGCGCGGGATCGCTCGGTGTGCTGTGCCTTGACGCCGACGGCTCGCTGTGCTCGTGGGTCGCATCGGGCACCGGCGATGCGGAAACGATCGCGGCGACGGTGCGGCTCGGCGGAGCGGATGCGGGCGGCGAGTTTGACGACGACCTCGACACCCCCACCGGCAGCGGTGGCGAGATCAACACGCTGCTGAGCCTGAGCCCGGATGCGGCATCGGCCACGACGGCGACGATCGAGCCGTTGGCTGTTGATCGCTTCGCGCCATCCGCCGAACGACCGACACGCTTGCCGACACTGGCGCTCGCCGATGTGCCGGCGCGGCTGCTGCTGGACGAGCTTGATGCACTCGGCGTTGAAGTCGGTCGCGTGGACACGGTGTGGCACGCCGCGGCCCGGGCCTGGAACGCGACCGGCGGCGCGCGTCGCGGCGAGCGCGTGGTTGCTGAGGCTGGCGACACGGCTGCGGTGGTGCTCGTGGATGCCGAGGACGGGCGGCTGAATTGGTCGTGGGCTGACGACGGCGAACTGATCGCGTGCGGCTCGCTCCGGCTGACATCGGTGCGGCACAACAATGACGACGGTCAGACGGTGACGCTCGATGCTGCGGCGCTATCGAGGCTGGCGACGGAATGGCTGGCGTGGGGCGCGCAGACCGGTGCCTCGCCGCGGACGGTCGCCCTGCTGATGCCGGAGGAGAGCTACGACGATGCGGGCGTGTCGCTCGGCCATGCGCTCGAGCGAACGTGGGCTGAGGCGACGTTCGATGTGATGCAAACCGAGGACGCGGTCGGCGAGACGCTCACGCGGCTGGTGTCGCTGCCGACGACCGGCTCGGGCGTGCGATCCCTGACGTTTCGGCCGGGGCGGGCGCATCGCGCGATGCATCGCTGGCTGACGATCTCGATGCTGCTGATCGCAGCGGTGCTGGGCATCGGTGCGTGGCAGGTGTGGGGCAGCATCGGCGATATCGAACAACTGGATGCCGAGCGCAAGCAGGCGTGGAGCGACCTGGCCACGGCGTACGACCCGGCGTCGACGGGCACACTCGTCGTCACCGAGCAGTTTCTGGAACGCCGACGGCGCGAGCTGCGCAACACGCGGAGCCCGGCGGATGACGTTCGGCCCGTGCTGCAAGAGCTCGAGAGCCTGTCGTATGTGTTGTCCGCGCCGGACTTCGCGATCGATCGGCTAAGCATCACGCCGATCTCGATCATCCTGCGCGTGAACGTGGCGGATATCCCGACGTACGAGTTTCTCGCGGGCGCACTCAATGAGATTCAGGGCTCACAAATCAGCTCGTGGTCGGGCACGCTGCAGGCGACGAATGACGACACCGTCGATGCGCAGTTCACCGGCACATGGGAGTCGCAGTAATGGCTGCTGACAAACCACGCCTGAGTGACGACACGCGGTACGCGCTGGCTGAGGCAGCAGCGGCCTCGGAGCGGTCGGCCCGTTCGCGTGCCGGCGTCTACTTCGCAGCGGTGCTGGTGATCGTGTCGGCGATCGCGCTGGCGTTCGCGATCAGCCAGCGGGCGGCAGCTGCCGACGATCTCGATGCGGAAGTCCGTCGCGGCGATCGCATCGCCACGCTCATCGCGGAACTCCGCGAGCTCGAGCGGGTAAACGACGGTGCCGAGACAGCTCGCGACCCGGGCCTGCTGACGAAGATCATCGACGCATCGAATCGGGCGGGCATCGATATCGGCAGCCCGGACGAGGCGCCGCCGCGGGCCGAGACCGCCGAGCTGACAAAGCGCCGCGTGACATACCGCTTCTCGACGCGTGACCTGGAGGCGGTGCTGGGCTGGACGAGGCTTTGCATGACGCAGGTGCCGGGGCTGGTTGTCGAGTCGATCGAGCTTTCGCCACGCGGCACCGAGTGGAGTATCGTCGTTGCGTTCGCGCGATGGGAACGCACGGAGAGTGCTTGATGACGACCGGCCAGAACGAACACAACCAGCCTCGATCGCTACGAATGACGGCGCGGCGCGCGCGCGGGCCGGTCGCGATGTTGCTCGCGGCGTGCGTTGGTTTCGGCGTGCTGGCTGCGGGCTGCAGCTCTTCACCGCGCCGGCCGCAGTTGCCGGATGTGGGCGATCTGGAACTCGCGATCGATCTGGCTGACCGCGCCGACTCGGCGCTGGAAAGCGGCGACATCGACCGGGCCGAGCGCTTGTATCGGCAGTCGATCGAGGCATCGCCGCGGCTGCCGCGCGCGTTCAACAACTACGGCCTGCTGCTGCTCGATCGCGGCGACTACCCGGAAGCGCAGGCGGCGTTCGCGCGGGCTGTCGAGGTAGCGCCGCCCGAGTCGCCCGATCCGCTGATCAACCTTGGCTTGATCTATCAGAAGCGTGGCTGGGGTGAGGAATCGCTCAAGTGGTTCCTGGCTGCGCTCGATCGCGATCCGAATAACGTCGGCGCTCTGCGCGGCGCGATCAAGTCGGCATATGAACTCAACCGCGCGGGCCGGTCAGATCACGACCGCGTGCGGCATGCGCTGCTGATCGAGAACGACCCGGATTGGGTCGCGTTCTATCGCCGCGAGTTGTTCCGGATTTCGGGCCGGCTCGAAGAAGAGCAAGACCGCGGCTTCGACTTCCCGAGCTGAGTGCGAACAGGCCGAGTGCGAACAGTTGGCTATTGCCCGCCGCCGCCGGTGAAGATTCGCGGCGGGGCTGTGCGATCGGTCACGCTGTCGAAGGTGCGATCGCTTGTTGTATCGGTGATCGGTGCGAACGACAGCGCCTGCGGCGTGCCGCCGACACGGACCTCGAACGGCGACGATGCGAGTCGGATGCGTCGGCCCTCGCCGGCCGGTGTGTCGTCGTCGGTCAACGGCACCACGGTGAGGTTGATCGCGTCGGCCCCGGTCGTCGTCTCCACAATGCCGCCCGGATCGACAACGCCGCTGGGCTCGATCAAACGCGGCGGTTGGCCCGGGCCGTCGGCCATGAGCACCGCGATGCGCGATGTCGAATCATTGAGCACGACAACCGGCGCGAGGCCGGCGGGCGTCGCAACCGAAGAAGCGCCGTCGTTCGACGCGCAACCGCTGAGCGGAGCGGCTGCGGGCAACGCAGCCAGTGCGCACGCCGCGGCGAGTCTGGTCATCAAGCGTCGGGCGGTGCGGATGTTGCCTGTTTCGCTTGTCACGGCTTGTTCCCCTGCTGATCTGCCGGGCTCGATCGGCGCGGCATCTCGATCTCTTCGATCGTCGTCCGCCGCACGATGACCGGCCCCGCGTCGGTCTCTCGCTGCTCTTCTTCGACGCTCTCGCGGACGCGGTGCGTGGTCGACGCTTTGGCTGGCGTCTTGACGCCGCGCCACACCTCGCCGACAAACTCGCCGAGGCACCGCATCACAGATTTGTTCGCGTTGTCACCGTCGCCGGCCACGGCGGTCAGTGTCCGCCCGATTTGCGAGCAGCCTCAAGCTTGCCCGGTATCTCGCTCGGCGAGACGGTCTCGTGCAGCGTCTCGTCGATGAGAATCGCGGGGGCGGTGCCGCACGAGCCGATGCATTCGAGCTCGACCAGAGTGAAGTCGTTGTCGGGCGTGGTCTCGCCGACATCGATGCCGAGGTGCTGGCGGACGGCGTCGGTGATCTGCGGCTGGCCGCAGAACTCGCACGCGATCGATCGGCACACCGCGACGATGTGCTTGCCCTTGGGCTGGAGCCAGTACTCCTCGTAGAAGCTGGCGGTATCGATCACTTCGGCTGCGGGAATGCCGAGGAAGCTGGCTGCCTCGAACATGGCTTTGGGCGGCACCCAGCCGTACTCGTGCTGGATGGTGTGCAGCGTGGGAAGCAAGGCCGCGTGCCGCGTCTCGTAGCGTGGAACGATCTCACGTTCGAGCCGCTCGCGCATCGCGTCGGTCAGCCACGGCTCATCGCGGTCTTCGATGGGCGTGTTGGCGGAGTCCTTGGTGATCCAGGGCATGCAGCGGCACCTCAAGCTGAGTCGCGACGGGTTCGGAGCAAGTCTAGAAGTCGTTGCTCGGAATGGAAAGACGGCCCGAGCGGCGAAGCCCGGGCCGTCGATGAAATCAGGTTTGCGTCAAACCGGCCCGATAAGGCGGGTTTGCTTGCTGATGGCTCAGCGGCGGCGGCGTGCGGCTGCCAGACCGGCCAGACCCAGCACGGCAGCGCCGGCCGGCGTCGGGACGATCAGGATCTCGCTCGGGCGGGCGCCGACGACGAGGTTGGTGTAGCCGGTGCCGTCGAGGTTCACGCGGCTCAGCGAGCCGACGATCGTGCCCGCCTGCTCGAAGTCGCGCTCGGCGAAGACGATGCTGTTGGTGAACGGGTCGTACTCGAGCTCGCCCGGTGCGGCGAGGCCTTCGATGATGGGCTCGATGCCGACGAAGTCGCCGTTGCTATCGAGGTCGACGATGTAGAGGCCGCCGAGTGCCGGGCGGGTCTGGTCGTCCTCGATGTTTGAGATGACGAGGTCGCCGTTGGGGAGCTGGGTGAGGCCGCGGACGCGTGCGAGCGTGTCGGATGCGGTGTTGCTGTTGCTGTTGCCAGCGAGCACATCGGTGAAGTCGACAACGACGACCTCATTACCGGTGGCCGGATCGATGCGGAAGAGAACCGAAGCATCGTTGCCGTTGCCGGGGTTGTCGGGGCTGGCGTCGGCGCCGACGCCGAAGCCGTCGGTCGTAACGAGGTACTGGTTGGTGTTGCTATCGAGGATGGCCTCGGCAGCGCCAAAGTAGAACGGGCGCGTTTGCGGGCGGGTCGGGTCTTCGGTGAAGAAGAGGTTGGCCGCACCAGTGGTGCCGTTGACCGAGGCGAGGCCTTCGGGCTCGGGGTTGTTGGAGGTCGGGTTGTTGGTGGGGTTCACGACGGTGAAGAACTGATCGCGACCAGCGTCGTAGTCGATGTCGAGCAGGCCGGTGAGGACGCCGCCAGGATCGCTCGAGAAGACCGAGGTGGTCTGGGCGCCGAACGGATCGCTGATGCGGATGATCTGGTTGAGGTTGGGCAGCGGGCGTGCGCCGTTGGTGACGAAGAGGTCGCCGGCGGGGCCGAAGGCCATGCTCAAGTAGTCATCGTTGCCAGCGAGGGCAGGGCCATCGAAGAAGATGCCGGTGCTGGAGGTGCCGGGCGCGAAGAACTCGATGTCGTTGCTGTTGCCGTCGACCCAGATGATGTCGCCGGCGTTGTTTTGGGCTGCAGCAAGACCGGCTGCAATCGCGACGGTAATGGCGGAAATCTTCATGGTTCTGCTCTCCACTTTCTTGCCCTCCGAGGGGCGTTGATCTCTCGGTCCGAGATTTATGAGACGTGTGCGATAAAACACATCGCCTCGGAGTCGGCGGTCGATGCAAATTTGGGCCGCCTCTGGCCGAATTCCAGCAGCAAACTACTGAGCGCCGGACTGGCAAGAGTACAAACACAGCCCCCCGGGGCGTCTGGCCCCGTGTGTCTCTCTCTGCGTAAACGATACGCGACGGGTGCAATTTAGTCGCCGATTTTTCTGGCAAACTAGGGATCTTTATCGGACATGAACTATGGCCGGCGAACCCTATAAAGAAGCTAACACCCGCAACCAACAGTCACGACTCATCTTGGCGTCGCGTTAGCGATTGCTAGCGAGGGCCGATCAGCTCCGGGCCTTCGAGCAGCCGCAGACGAAACGGGCCAAACCCCCGGCCCACCGGCGACTCGTCACCATCGCCAAACCCGCCGCCGCCCAGCCCGCGATCGGGCTCGATCAGCACCGACGTTCGGCCACGCGGCAGCGTCTTGCGCTCGGGCAACGCGAACTCGTCGCGAGCCTCCGAAACTTCCAGCCGAACCGGATCGGTCACGGGCACCTCGATCGGGCCGAGGTTGGCCACGCCGCCGGGGCCGATGATGGCGGTGTCGATCGCCTCGCCCGGGCCGGAGTTGCCGAGGGCATCGTGCACGAGCCGGGCCTCGACCGTGAGATTGGTGCGGTTATCGACGAAGGTGGAGTAGGTGCCGTTGCAGCCGGTGAGGCCGGCGACGATCGGCACGGTGACAGCGACAACGAGAAGTCTGAAAGCGCAGCAAGCCATGGGCGGATCGTACCTAGCCAAGATGCGTTGCGAACTTCGGCGTCCCTCGCACATGATGCACTTCTTAGCTCGCGTCGCGGCCCTTGGGGCACAGCGCCTCGGCGAGTAACCTCACGGAAGGCGCAGCACCAAGCTGTCACGGAGAGCACGCTCTGCGCCAAGCCACCGAATAGTGCATAGCAACGAGTCGCGGCCGTGAGGGATCGGCGCCTCCGGGTCGGCGAACAAGAGTCCCGCGCCACGCGACGGTCGTGGCTTGTCAGCGTGCAGGCTTTCACGACCCCGAGCGGGTGGCCTCGCCCTTACCGATCAAGTTCTGCGGCAACGACATTGAGACTGCCGAGGATGGCCACGATGTCGGCCAGCATGTGGCCCTCGGTCAGTCGGGCCATCGTTGAGTAGTTGATGAAGCTCGGCGGCCGCGTCTTCACGCGCCACGGCCGGGGGCTGCCGTCACTCACGATGAAGTAGCCGAGTTCGCCGTTGGCCGTCTCGTTGGCACCGTACGCCTCGGCGATTGGCGGCTCCCAGCCGCGGTTGCTCATGATCAACTCGAAGTGCTGGATAAGGCCTTCGATTGAGAATTCTAGATGATTGCGATGGCAGGTTGTCAGATCGCTACATGGCCTGACCCACTGTGCTGGGATTATGGCCGCGCTCTGGATGCCACAAGCT
>JBCCQU010000039.1:0-11182 GCA_039208875.1 Planctomycetota bacterium | reverse complement strand
GTTTGCGCGCCGAGGCCTGAGTCTGATTGAGACGGTCATGGTCGTGCTTGTGCTGTCGATCGCTATCCCGCCGTCGCTCACGATCGTTGATCATGCGGTCGAGATTCGCGCCGACGCGGTAAGCCTGACCAGAGCGACCGCCTTGGCCAACGGCATCATGGAGCACGTACTCGCCGATGTGCACAGCGAGCACGCATCGCTCGGCTTTGCAGCGATGATCGATGACGCGGCGTACATCGAAGGTCTCAACACGCGTATCGCGCCGCTGGCCGACGCGATGCAGCCGTTCGGCGTGACCGCTCGCGTTATTGTTGGGCCGTTGGCCGATGCCTCGGGCACGGTCAGTGGTGATGGAGGCGCGGATCTGTTCCGCGTGGTGCGCGTCGAAGTTGATTACCCGTCCGCAGCGGCGGGCACGCAGACGCTCGCGCTGGAATGTGTGGTCACGGGGTTCGGGTTGTGAGCCGCCGCGCTGTATATCGGCAACGCGGTCTCACACTTGTCGAGGCTGTCATGGCGATGATCATCGTCGGGGTGGTCGGTGCTGTTGTCGCTCCGCTGACGCTGGTCGCAGCGGAGGCTTACGGCGAAGCTGCCAATATTCGTGATACCGCTGACGACACGGCATACGCGATGGAACGAGCCGTGCGACTCATCAGAGAGGCTCCGCAGGGCGAAGAAGCCGGCGAGGTCGGCATCACCGCCGCTGGCCCGAGCAACCTCGCGTTCGGTGATGGACGCGGCCTACGGCTTGATGGCGATGCGCTGCTGATCGTCGATACTGCGGGCAATGCTTCGGTGCTTTGCCGCGGCGTTTCGACGTTCGAGCTGACATACATCGGCGGGGACGGAGCATCGGATACCGCGCTCACGCCGGCATTGACACGGCGGGTCAACATTCGCCTCGTCGTCAACGGCTTCGAGCTCGTCGGTGCTGCATTCGTACGCGTTGCGGTGGGGGTGTGACGATGCCGAAGGTGAAACCTACGCGTTGTAGTCGTCGCCGTGCGATGTCCGTGCTCGTCGTCGTGCTGATGCTGGCCATGGTGCAGCTGATGGTGTTGTCGTCGGTGCGTCCCGCAGCCGATGAGATCTATCTCGCAGCGATGCGCGTCGAGACAGCCCGCGCGTTCTTCGCAGCCGAGTCGGGTATGACGATTGCGATCGGCGAACTGCTGGCCGGCGATGCAACCGCGCTCGAGGGGACGGCGCGATCGCTTGCCGGCGGCTCTGTTGAGTTTGTAGCAATGCCGGCGGCAGGTGAAAGCGGAATAGTGGTCATCGAAGGGCGGAGCGGTGACGCGCGGCGCCGGATCGAGTTTGAAGTCCAATAACTCAGTCACGGTGTATCGGGATTGCTTTCGCAGAAGTCGTGCCGTACCTGAGTCGATTTCTCACTGGAGTTGTTGATTGTGAAAAGTCGTCGCGGACATCTTGTGATTGGCCTTACGCCGGCAGTGTTGCAGGCGGCGATCGTGCATCGCGGTCGCATTGTCGCGTCAGAGTCGGTCGATATCGATCCTTCGAACTGGCATCAGGCATGGGCTGACGGACTCGGCGAGTTTGACCTGCCACTGTCCAAGCTGCTTCGGTCGCTCGGCGTTACGGCGGGAACGACCTGCGACGTCGTCTTTCAGAGTCCGGATACAACATCGCGTGTCACCACGGTCGGCACACGTGGTAATGCTGCGGTGCGCGCCGCACGTATGGAAATGAAGGAAGATCGGAGCAGTGAAGACGAGCCAATGGCAATCGCCGCGATGCTCGCAGCCGTTGGCGGCTCGCACGCTGGAACGCCACAGAGCTACGTATACACCGCGAGTGATGCAGAGTCTCGTCTTACGACTCTGATGGGTTGGATCGCTCGAGGTGGATGTCGCGCGAGATCGCTTCTGCCATCAGCAGCTTTCGAGTTCATAGATGTCGTCGATCATGTGTTAGCTGGTGCTAAACGTGACGAACTGCGAACAGCGATTTATCTCGGGCATCAACGAACGCTCATCGCCGCTGCAGAGGGAGACACACTTAGATTCGTACGAGCGGTTGAGTGTGGTATCGATGACCTTGCTGACGCTGTAGCAAGAGCGGCTGTATCAAAAGGTATCACATGTGATACTGCGGAGGCGGGGCGCTCAGCTGCACGTCGTGCTGTTGATGCTGCAGGAGTGCCAGAGCCTGACGCCATAGTTGACGAGGCAACCGGGCTCACTGGCACCGCTGTATTGCCACTCATGCAGCCGGTCATCCAGCGGTATGCCGTTGAAGTCCGGCAGACGTTTCGATTCGCACTCAAGGGCTGTGACCTCCGGGGACACGTCGTTGATGCTTTAGGCCCGGGAGTCTCCGTACCGGGATTGCTCAAGCGGATAGAAACGCTCGCGGAGATCGACATGTCTCCCGCGGGAAAAAAGGGTGAGAGGTTGGCGGCTGATGACAACAGCCTTCGCCCGGACTTCGCGGCATCGGCGCTGGCCTCGCGGCAGCTGCCCTCACTGCTACCGGCATCGGTTGTCAATTTGCGCCAGATGTCCGCGCTTTGCACCGGTGCGCGTGTCGGTGCGTTTGCGGCTGCTGCGGTTTTGGCTGCTGATATCGGTCTCACTGTCTCTACACGCCTTGAAGCAGAAAAGGCAGCTCGCGCAAACGCTCCCGTCCTTGCGGCGATGGACCGAACAGAGGCGTTCGATACTCAATCTAGCGAGTTGTCCAGCACCCTCAGCTCTGCCGTGGATGCGTTGGCCGGTGCTGTCGAAGACCGTGCCGATATCGCTGCGTTCCTCGCAGAGCTCGGCGGAGTCTCCTCCACGGCTCGAATCAAACTCACCGAGCTTAGCGCGAACACCGACAGCGATGGTGTGCTTGTCAGCCTTCGGGGGTTAACGCTTCCGGGTGCCGACCGCCGGACCCTGCCACGATACATCGAGCAAGTCAGCGAGATGACGACAGTTGCCGGTGTTGAGATCGACTCGACCCGTATGGCAGATATCGGGGGGCAGGCGGGCGTGCAGTTCCGCATTCTCGTGCGTCTTCGCGATCAGCGTCCTAACCAGGGAGAGTCGTGATGCGTTGGACGAGGCAGAACGTTAAGCGGCTGGGCATAGAGCTTGGGGTTGGTTGCGCCATTGCGTACTTCGGCTGGGTGAGCATCGCGAAGTCGCAGCACGCGGCCTGCGAGATTGCCGACGCTCGCTTGGCCATAGATGAGCAACGCATCGATGAGTATCGACTGCTCGAAAGCGAACGACCAGAGCCGGCGCCGGAGCGTTTTGCTCGCCTGGTGACGATCGCGGAGCGAATCAACAACAAGTGTTCCGAAGCTGCGGATGCGGGAGGTTTTTACGATCGGCTCACCAAGGTTGCTGAGCAATCTGGTCTGTCCATCGCGGGTGTACAGCCCAAGCGTGGTGGTGCAGTTGGTGACGCATCGTCGCTCGTTACGCGGTCAGCCTACTCCATGCAAGTTTCCGGTAGCTACGAAGACATCACAAAATTCCTGCATCGGTTGAATGCCGACTTCCCGCTCACAGCTGTCATTGGGGTGCGGATCGTCCCGACGCCGATTGCAGAGAAGCCTGATGCGGTCAACGCAACGATCGACCTCGCGACGTTCACGCTTGCTGAAATGATCAATGTCGAGGCTGATGCGCTCGATGGTGAGCTTATCGGGGGCGTCTCATGACGATGCGGCGGATTCACCTTCTCGCGGCCTGTGCCGCGGCCCTTCCCGTCACTGTTGTGATCAGTGTCCGCTACATCGATCGGCCGCCCGCGCCGGCGTTCGCGTTGCCACTCGATAGCGATGAGCCCACGCTTGGAGACAGCTCCACAACTCGTGTCTTTGACCCCGCCACGCTCGCAGCCTTTGAAGTAACGCCGCGAGCAGTGCCCGAGTCGATCAGCACGCCGTTCGTTCCAGCACGGCAGCCCGATCCGGCAGAAGATGTCGTCATTATCGATCGCAGCGTCTTCGGCGAAGAGACTGTCGAAACAGACGAGGAAGCGCCGACAACCACAGCGGAGTTAACCTCGATCATGGCCGGCTCGCGTCCCATCGCGATCATCGATGGGACGGCGGTGCGATTGGGTGATATCGTCGATGGCCGATGGCTTGTGGCCGAGATTGACGGCGAATCCCAGACGTGCACCCTCGTGCTGGCGACGGATGTGGATGTCCGCCAGTTGCTGACGCTCCGCCGGGATTAGCTCGGAGCAGAGCTGCTTTCACCTAGCCCGCGCCTGCGTTCAGCTCGCCCATCGCGTGGCTCAATTCTTGCCCACGCGACCTCACCCCGGCACCCTCCTATACTCGTCGCCTGAGGGCGCATAGCTCAGTTGGCTAGAGCGCTGCCGTCACATGGCAGAGGTCACAGGTTCGAGTCCTGTTGCGCCCACTTTCCTGTTTCGCAAAGGGTTGCGTCGAGTCGCAACCCTTCGCTCACAGCCTCCAAAGCGGGTCGGGCGTGTCTCGGTTGCGATATTTTGCGACTGCTGTCGGCCGTGTGCTGCGCCGCTTTCTGACCTGCAGCTCGCTCGTAGTCTGAATCTCGCACCATGTGCTGGTGGGCTTCGGCGATTGCAGCGGTGTGACCCATTCACGCTGTGCAAATAGCAGCGGGGTCGTCCGCAGCGAGTTCGGTCGCATCGCATTGAACAGCCGAGGCCATGCCGCGACACCGGCCTTGTTGAGGATCCGGAGCAGATGTATTCGTAGATTTGGGTTTGTGGCGTCACCATAGCGACTGGCAACAAACTCAGCGCCGGAATCGGCAGCCTCGAACGCATCGATCAACACCTCTCGCACCTCGGGGAACAGCGGGATGTTCCTCTCGCCCTTGAAGTCCTCGTCATCGATTGGGAGCTGATATTGCCATATCTTCGCAGCATGACGACCGCTTTGCGACTCATCCGAACTGCCGGCCCCGATGATGTAGTGGTGGGAGATGGGTTTGAGCTTGCGGCCGATCGCTCCGTCATTGGTCGGTCGCCGAGTTCGACGCACTGCCTGCCGTACGAATCGGTGAGCCGCGTGCATGCGAGCGTTCGCCATCGAGATGGCCGGTGGACAATCACAGACGAAGGCTCCACGTCGGGCACCTTTATCAATGGGCTGCGTATCGAGCCGTACCTGCCAGCGGTGTTGTCAGTCGGTGACGAGCTCGCGATCGGGCCGTGGACGTTTCGCGCAGCCGGCGATGGCTCTCGCGCTGAACAGACGATCGAGCTCACAACGACTCGACACGAGTTGCACGTCCGCACGCCGTCGCGTCGGCTGTCCGCGCTGTCATCGTGCATCGATAGGCTCTCGAAAAGCGAGCGAGCCGAAGACCTCGCAGCTTCGGTGGTTCGGTCCGGACTCGAAGGCACCGGCCTCGTGCGAGGCGCTGTGCTCAAGCCCACAGCACAGTCCGGCGTTGTCAGTCTCGTCGCTGCAGCCGAGCTGTCCCACGGCCAAATTACAGCCGTTCGCGGCGAGCGATTCGATATCCCCGGCTCACTCATCGAACGTGCAATGCTCGGCGAAACAGCAGTGCTCGATGGCTCACCCGTCGAGCAACACGAAAGCACCGATAGCCAGCTCGGGCAATCCATCGTCGAGATGCGTGTGCACTCAGCCGTGTGCGTGCCGGTCAAGCTCGATGGCCGCATCGCGGCGATGCTGTACTTCGACGCGCGCGGATCCGAAGCACCGGTCGTCGACGCAGCCGCGTTCTGCGAGGATCTCGGCCAGATCTACGCGCTGTGCCTCGTACAAACCGCCCGAGCCGAATTGCTCAAGCGGCAAGCCGACATGCGAGCCGAACTCGACCGGGCAAAGCTTGTCCGAGACATGGTCTCGCCGCCAAGCGACACCGTGGCCGGGCGATACCGAATCGCGTTTCGATCAGAGGCCGGCATGCTGGTCTCTGGCGATCTGTTCGACGTTATCGAGCGAGACGCAGGCGATCCCGTCGTGCTGTTCGGCGATGCAACCGGCCACGGCGTCGGTGCCGCGATGCTCACAGCCCTCGTGCACGCTCGGCTGCACGCACTCATCGGCAGCGGCATGCCGCACGCCCAGGCTCTCACGCAAACCAACGCCTACGTCGCAAACCACGCGATGGATGGTTCGTTCGTGTCGCTGTGGTCCGCCGCGTTGCGCCAAGACGGCCGACTCGACATCGTCGACGCCGGCCACGGGCATTGGTTTGTGCTGCGTGCCGTCGGCACCGTCGAGCCGGTCGAGCGAGCTGCTTCCGTTCCGCTCGGCATCGCAGCCGACGCAGAGTTTCAGGTCATACCCGTGCATCTGCACCCGAGGGACCGTGTCATCTTGTACACCGACGGCATCAGCGAGCAACGCACAGCCACGGGTCAACAACTCGGCAACGAATGGCTGCATGAAGTCGTGCTTGCGTCAACATCATCTCAAACCGATGTGCAGCACATCATCGAGCACGCTCTCGACGCCGCCGGCCGGGGCGGCATCGACGACGACGCGACCGTCGCCTCCATCGAGTTTCTCGCCGACTAATGACGGCTCAGTTGCCAGTCGCCGCTTCGAGACGCGCTCGGCGTGCAAGGCTCGTTGTCGTTCGGGCGTGCTCGGCCCCAAACGCTGCTTCAAGAATGCTGTGGCTTTCGTCGAGTGCGTCGCGAGCGTCGTCAAGCCGGCCCGCGCTGGTCAAGCTGTCGGCATAATTGTTGCGGAACAACGCCGTATAGACGTGGTCGGCCGGCAACAACTCTTCACACATCGACAACAGCTCCTCGTATAACACAATTGCCGCGGTGTGATCGCCGGACTTCTCAAGCAGCATTGCCAAGTTGTTTATCGGTGACCACGTATCCGGCGAACGTATGCCCGACGTTCGCTTCGTGATCTCGATCGTCTCACGATACAACGCAGCCGCCTCATCAACGCGGCCGCGATCTTCCAGCAAGTACGCGAGATTGCCCATCACGATCAGCGTCTTCGGATGCTCGGATCCCAGCCGATCGCGAAAGCCGGCAAGCGTCCGTCGCACCAAATCCTCCGCCTCGTCGAGTTCACCAAGGCGAATGAGGGGCACTGCAAGACTGCCCATCGAGTTCAACGTGGAGAAATGATCCGGCCCGAGCGCAGCAAGCCGCGACTCATAAATCTCGCGGAGCATGTCGGCAGCCTCTCGTTCCCGACCCTGCTTCTGAATCGTCCCCGCCAGCATGTTCCGTGACGCGAGCGTCTGCGGATGGTCAGCCCCATACACCCGAGATCGAAGCGTGATCACCTCTTCAAACAGCGACTCTGCCTCGTTGTACCTGCTCATGCCGGCAAGCGCGGAAGCATAGTTGTGCAGCACAACCAGCCGCTTCTTGTGATCGTCGGGTAGCTTGCTCTCGATCGAAGAACTCACGCGCTCCCAGATAGCTAGCGCCTCTTCCGGGAACCCCGACTCGTGCTTGATCCGTGCGAGGTCACTCCGCGATAACTCAGCCTCAAGCGGATCCACCGCCTCATATCCCGCGATAATGCTCTGCATCAAAGACTCGGACTGCTCGTACTCGCCACGCTCGATAAGCACGAGAGCAAGCGTCTTGCGAGCCTCGAGCGTGCGCGCATCGGACGAGCCAAACTGCTCCGCAGCAAGCCGAACGGCAGCATCCGCGTGAAATTCTGCTTTGTCGAGTTCACCCAGCCCAAAGTACGTATTCGCAATCGCCTGTTGAACCGTTGCCTCCACGATCGGCTGTTCAGCAAGATCTGCATCGAGCGAAGAAGCGCTCGTGTCAAGCAGCTCTCGCACAGTGAGGTCAGTGCCGAGGGCGCGTTCCGGGTCTGCAGACGTCAGCATGTTCACAAGGAAGTCGCTCACAGCCTGTGCGCGTGTCGCTTCTTGCAACGCCTGCGTTCGGCCGCGCGTCGCTTCCACAGCCTGCCAGGTGACGCCCGCTACGCCCGAAACCAGAAGCAGCACACAAGCAGCCAGCAACGCCACGAGTCCTCTGTTGCGTCTGGCAAACTTCGAGGCGACGTACAATGTCGTCTGCTCCCGCGCCTGCACAGGACGCCCGGTCAGCCAGTTGTGCAGATCCGCCGCTAGCGCGCCAGCCGAGTCGTATCGCTCCTCGCGATCCGCAGCAATCGCACGAAAAGCAATCGCATCAAGATCGCGGTCAAGCGTCGAGGCTAGATCACTGAGTCGCCTCGCTTGTCGCGTAGCCAAACCCGAACGTGCGTCGTACAGGCTCGAAAACACCTCCGCGAACGGCCGCTCGCCAGCAAACACCTCGTACAGCACAACCCCGAGTGCGTACACATCCGCACGCGTGTCGATGTCCTCATCCGCAAGCAGCTGCTCCGGGCTCATGTAGGCGAGCGTCCCCGCAACATCCGTGGCTGCATCAGCCCCGTCGCCATCGAGCACGCGCGCTACACCAAAGTCCAGCACCTTCGGCGTGCCGTCCTCATCCACCAAAATGTTCGCCGGCTTGAGATCGCGATGCACAATGCCTCGCTGGTGCGCATGCGACACCGCCGCGCACACCTCCATTAGCAAACGAGCCTTGCGTGTTGTATCCAGCGAGCGCGCATGCTGATCGAGCGGTGAGCCGGTCACCAACTCCATCGCAAAGTACGGGCAATCGACATCGTCGACGCGCGCGACGCCAGACTGAAACACTTGTGCGATGCCCTGATGCTTGAGCCTCGCGAGCGCGTCCGCTTCCAACTCGAAGCGACGAGTCAGCGCCTCGGATATCACGTCCGGGCGGATAACCTTCAACGCAACCTTGCGCCTAGGCCGCTGCTGCTCAGCCAAATACACGATGCCCATCGCGCCCGAGCCAAGCCGCTCGAACACCCGAAAGCCACCAATCCACGTCGTCTCAGCCCTGCCCGTCGCCGATTCGTGCAGCTCACCGATTGACCCAGTCGCCTCGCCGATGACGGTCGCCGAATCCTGCATCGCGAGCAGCCGCTCGACCGATGTCCGCAGCTCGACATCGCCTGCGCACGACGCCTCAACAAACGACGCGCGGTCACCACCGCGCAACCGCATGGCCTCAGCCGCAATTTCTTTCGCCGATCTCGTCACGACTGCAAGTAGACATCAGCCTCGAGCAAACGTCCACCACGACGCGACGAGATGGCTCACATACCACGCCGCTCGATCGATTGTCAGCAGTAATCACGAACAGCAGCCGCTATCGGACGCAGCTCCGTAACGCACGCGTCCCGTCAGCCTTTGCAGATATCGAAATGCCGTGACTCCGCTCTCGCGAGGCCACAGCTTGCTCTACCACGCCAAGTCTGTCGGCGCGGTCCGCGACCGACTCACCTCACGGCGAGAACGGAAGCGACGAGTGGTGCAAGTTGATCCGCAGATCGCCGTTGTCATCGACGATGTAGCCGAAGGTGTACTCGACCTTCGTCACGCTGCCGTCAGCCTTACTGAAGAAGTAGTTGCCCATCGCCATCGCCGAGTCGCTGTCGGTATAGATGCCGTTGTTCTCCCACCGAACGTTGGTCCAGCCCGAGATCGCGAAGCCATTGTCTTCGGTGCCGGCACGACCGACGAAGTAATCGAGCGCCTCGCCGAACGTCTCGCGGAACTGATCCTGCGATGCCAGCGTTGGCTTGAACATCACGTCGCCGATGTCGTACGCGTACAGCTCATTGATGTGCTGCGTCGCGCGGGCCGTGGCGTCGCCGCCGCGCGCGTGCACACGCGAGATGTCAACGATGCCCTCGCCCCATTCCTGCTGAGCCGCAACCACATCGGCCTTGGTCACGTTGTGCGCGTGATGATGGCCGTGCGACTTCTGTGTCGTCTCGCAGCCCGTGAGGGCGAATGCCAAGGGAACTGCAGCAGCAGCCATAACAGCAATTCGTGCACCACGCTTCATGTGTCGTTTCCTTTCCCTGTTTCAAACACACAAGTAACTCGGCGCTTTCGAAACAACGCCGATGTACGTATCAATGACGTCAGACTTCTTCCGGGCTCGGCGTAAACACCCATTCCGGGAACGGATCCTCCCATGTGGACCATGATTCGGGACCCGATGCCATTTCCTCGTCCGAGAGCAAGCAGCTATCGAGCAGCGACCGCGTCAGGTCTTCATCGAGATGCACACCGATCATCACGACTTCTTGTCTCCTGTCGCCGTACGGCTCTTCCCACTTGCCCTCGATCCACGCCCGCGATTCCGCGTCGTTCGGCCAGCGATCCCTTGAAGCAACCGCCCACCATCTGCCCGCCGGCTCGACGCGGAATGAACCGCCAGCCTGCGACCACATCGCAGCAAAGTCATGCTTCGTTGCCAGCCAACAAAAGCCCTTCGATCGCGTCGTCTTAAGCAAGCCGCCGGTGACCATGTTGTACAGCCGCTGCGGATGAAACGGCCGCCGAGCCCGGTAAACGAAGCTCGAAATGCCGTACTCCTCCGTCTCCGGCGTGTGCTCCTCATTGCGCTCCTTCAGCCACTGCGGCGAGCTCATCGCAGATTGCATGTCAAACCGCTGCGTCCCGATGACCTGCTTGAGGTCAACATCCGAATTCACGGTCCGAATCAGCGTCGCATCCGCGTTCAGCCCGCGAATCATCGCCTCAACTTCGCGCAGTTCCTCATCGCTCACAAGGTCGCACTTGTTGATCAAGATCACATCGGCAAACTCGACTTGGTCCGTCAGCAGGTCCGCGATCGAACGCACATCGTCGTCCGACACGCCCATCTGCCGATCACTCAGATCGTCGTAACTCTGAAACTCCGATCGGAAGCTGCTCGCATCGATCACCGTCACCATCGTGTCCAGACGCGACAGGTTCGACAGCGACCGACCTTCTTCATCCTCAAATGTGAAGGTCTGCGCAACAGGCAGCGGCTCAGATATGCCCGAAGACTCAATCAGCAGATAGTCGAATCGATCCTCGCGAGCCAGTCTCGAAACCGCTTGCAATAGATCATCGCGAAGCGTGCAGCAGATGCACCCGTTCGACATCTCCACAAGCTCTTCTTCGACCCGGTCGAGGCTCGCGTCGCCCTGCCGAACAAGATCAGCGTCGATGTTGATCTCGCTCATGTCGTTCACGATGACAGCGACGCGCAGCCCCTCGCGGTTGCGAAGAACATGATTCAGCAGCGTGGTCTTCCCCGAGCCTAGGAATCCCGACAGCACCGTCACCGGAAGTCGCTAGTCCTTCAAGGCGTGCTCCACCATCGTCGC
>JBCCQU010000038.1:0-11201 GCA_039208875.1 Planctomycetota bacterium | reverse complement strand
CGATGTTAGCGATCGTGCTGTTTGCGGGGCTCATCTCGCTCGGCCTGGCGGAGTTCCGCTGGGGCATGTACGCGTGGTTCGCTTGTCGATCGGCTTGGCGAGCGCGTACAGCGTCGGCACACCGCCCAGCGTCAGCCCGATGAACAACGCGTACATGCCCCAGCGGAACTCCGCGAGGCCGAGCGAGATGAGCCCCGCAAACAGCACGATCGCTAACATCGCGCCGAAAACAACCAACGCGATCATCGCGATCGACAGCGGCCGAAGCTTGAGACGCGTGACGTCGGCGATGGCATCGATGAAGCGTTGATAAATGCCGATCGCGACGAGCATCGTGCCGCCGCTGATGCCCGGCACGAGATTCGCAAGCCCCATCAGCCCGCCGCCGATCAGCGAGCGCACGATCAGCAGCGGCGATAGTTCGCGCAGCGTCCCGCTCGGCTCACATTGTTCGGCATGCTCCGGCGGCTTCTCGCGCATCGGCCGATGGTATCGGGTGCTTTCGGCTGCATCTTGAACCTCCGCCCGCCCGCCGTACGATGCCCGCGAAGCCGTGGCCAAAGCCGTTGCCCGGTCCACTGTCTTGGGAGTTTTCTATGGCTGTTCTGGTCACCGGCGCCGCCGGATACATCGGGTCGCACGCGGTCAAGCGGCTGCTCGACGATGGTCACACCGTTGTCGGCCTCGACAACCTCACCCGCGGCCACGCCGGCGCCGTCCGCAACGCCAGCGCCGGAGCGGGCGATCGCTTCACCTTCATCAAGGGCGATACCGGCGACCGCGACAAAATGGTCAGCGTCCTCACCGAGCACCAGATCGACGCCGTCATGCACTTCGCCGCGTATGCGCTCGTCGGCGAGTCTGTCGATATCCCGCTGCTGTACTACAAGAACAACGCCGCCTCCGCAGCCACGCTCATCGAGGCCTGCCTCGAAGTCGGCGTCCAGCGATTCGTCTTCAGCTCCACCTGCGCAACCTACGGCGAGCCGGGCGAGAACTACGTGCCCATTCCCGAGGACTGCCCGAAGAATCCCATCAGTCCCTACGGCATGAGCAAGCTGCATGTCGAGCACATGCTCAGCGATGTGACCGAAGCCTGCCGACGAACCGGCAAGCCCTTCGGCTACGCAGCGCTGCGTTACTTCAACGTCGCCGGTGCGCACCGCTCGGGTGTCATCGGCGAGGACCACCGCCCCGAGACCCATCTCATCCCGGTCGTGCTGCAGGCGTGCCTCGGCCAGCGCGATCACGTCACCGTCTTCGGCACCGACTACCCAACGCCCGACGGCACCTGCGTCCGCGACTACATCCACGTTGAAGACCTCGTCGATGCGCACGTCGCGGTCATGGACAAACTCAAGCCCGGAGACAGCCTCGCCTACAACCTCGGCATCGGCAACGGCCTGTCCGTCCGCCAGATCATCGACAGCGTCAAGCGCGTCACCGGCATCGACTTCACCGTGCAAGAAGGCGAGCGTCGCGCGGGCGATCCGCCGGAGCTCTACGCCAATCCCGCGAAGATCAAGGCCGAGCTCGGCTGGGCTGCCAAGATCACCGACATCGACGAGATCGTGCGGACCGCGTGGGCGTGGCACCAGGCCAACCCCGACGGATACACCGAGTGATGCACGCCGCCGGGCTCACGTTGTCGTTCAAGCTGCTGCTCATCACGCTGTCCGTGTCGCTGGTCTCATCAGCCGCTCGCGCACAAGCCGACTTCACGCACGACGACATCGAATGGCGCGAGCGTGTGCGCACAACCGATGGCCGCTTCGGCGTGGTCCGCCCGCTCGAAGGCTTCGAGCAAGGCTGGTTCTTCCGCAGGCTTGGCAAGCGAGCACTCCTGCCGACCGAGTCCGACTTGGCCGACCTCGCAGCGCTGGAGGCAGCGTTGCCGGACGATGCGGCGGACGGAGGCTTCGTCTTCGAGCTCGATGGCGCCCGCGTCCTGCAACTGCGCAGTTCGGACGATCCGCCCGAGCGATCGGTGCTCGATCCGGTCGCGGTCCATGTCTTCGTCAGCGGGCAAACTCAGAACGATGCGATCCGCCTTGAGCGCACATGGGTAGCGACCTACGAGCCGATTGCTCTGCGTGATCGCGACAATGTCGAGCGAGGCATCGCGGTCGTGCTCCCCGGCATGTTCGGCACGCCGGAGAATGTCGTTGATCAAATGGTGCTCACGCTCCAGCAACGGGGCTGGCATGTGCTGCTTGTGCTCGGTCAGCCGTCGCGATTCACCGAGCGGACGCGCTTCACGATCGAGCCCCATGCCGACGACGCTGCAGCTCAGCTCGAAACCTTCGCTGCGGATGTCTCTAGCCGTGCTGCCGAGATGGCTTATGCGGTCGAAGCCGTCGCCGGCGTCATGCTCGACGAGCGCCCGCAGCTCCGCGACCTCCGCCGTGTGATCATCGGCATGAGCGGCGGTGGCCTCGCGACGCCCGCAACGATCGCCCGCGAGCCCGACGCCTACGAGGCTGTGCTGCTCGTCGGCACCGGGGCCGACACGCTCAGCATGACGGTCGAGACCAGCTACGCAAACTTCATCGATTCGATGCGGATCGACTTCGCCGACGGCCAGCGCCGCCTATCGACTCCGGTCGCATTGGCCGACGCATATCGCAAGCTGCCAGCACTCGATGCGTACCACCTCGCGCCGCTCATGGCCGACATCCCAACGCTCATCCTGCATGCCACGCGCGACACCGCCGTGCCAGCCCACCTCGGTGATCTGTTGTGGGTTCGGCTCGGCCGTCCCGAGCGATGGGAGGTCCCCGTCGGCCACGAGTTGTTGTTCCTCGCGGTGCTGCCGAGGCGCATGCCCGAGCTCGCTGATTGGCTCGTCGCGACCACCGGCCAGCCCGAGGTCATCATCCCGATCGGTGATGCTCCATGAGGCGCGCAGTCCTGAGTCCATACTTTCTCACAACGCGCGAGCCGCCGGCGATGGCTGCGCTCATGCTGGCCGACGAGACCATCACGCTGCTGCCCACGCCGGCTGAGGGCGATGCACGCGGCAACGTCGAGCAAGCAGTGCGGCAAGCCCCCGCGTACTACGAATTCATGGAGTCGTGGCAGTGGTCGATGCCGCTGTGGCGAGACGGCATCGTCGGTTCGGTCGCCGACGGCCTCGATGCCATCGAAGACGTGCGCACAGTCGCGGCACGTCTCCGCGATGACGATCGCTACGCCGACCTCCGACCGCTCATGCGGCAGGGCTTCTTCGAGGGCGACGACGACGCGCTGCCGTACGTCGCGCGCGATCTGCTCCGCGGCGGGCCAGACCCAGCGGTCACCGTTCCGGTCGCTGCCGGGCTCGATCGCTTCGCGTCGCGTGCCAACGGCGTCGTCGTGCGCGCGGCAGCGTCAAGCGTTGCACAGAAGGCCGAAGCCAAGCTCGGCGCGCGCATCTTCGCTGTCGCCATCCCGATGCTCGCACAGGCCTCCGCCGAGCGCATCATGGAAGCGCGAGAGTTTCTCGCAGCCGACATCGAACCATTGGCCGACGCGATCGATGCGGCGTGCGGCGCGGCCGTCGTCGGAGCCGCAGCCGACGAGGTCGCCAGCCTCGTCGCCGAGATCGAAGCCGCTGCCCGCAGTTACGCGGTCGCATTCGCCGAGCACGAGGCCGACCTCTGCCGACCGTGCGACGACGAGGACGACTTGCACGTCATCAAGTGCACGGCTTCGCTCACCGGCGTGGTCATGCCGGCCGACGCTGTGCTCCGCTCAAGCATGGCAGCCCTGCGTGCCATGTCGTCGCGGCGTGCGCGCAGCAGCGGCGCAAGCAAGAGCGTGCAAACACTACCAGCCCTCGCCGACCCGCTCGATCACGCCTCGGTCGCATCGGTCATCGTCAAGACCATCGGCCGATCCGGACGCTAACCGCAACGCAAGGGAGCTCGCTCGATGTCATCCGCTGCCGGCAGCCGGCCCGCGTTCACCAACCGCCTCATCGAGGCCACAAGCCCGTACCTCCTGCAGCATGCGCACAACCCCGTCGATTGGTGGCCGTGGTGCGACGACGCCATCGCAGAAGCACGGCGCCGCAATGTCCCGATCTTCCTGAGCATCGGCTACAGCACCTGCTACTGGTGCCACGTCATGGAGCGCGAGAGCTTCGAAAGCGAAACCATCGCCGAACAGATGAACGCCGACTTTGTGTGCATCAAGCTCGACCGCGAAGAACGCCCCGACCTCGACGACATCTACATGGCAGCCACGCAAACCATGACCGGCCGCGGCGGCTGGCCCATGAGCGTCTTCCTCGAACCCGACACACTCCGCCCGTTCTTCTGCGGCACCTACTACCCCGCCGAGGCACAGCCAAAGTTCGGCAATATGCCGACGTTCCCGCAGGTGCTCGGGGGCTTGGCCCGCGCTTATGCCGAGCAGCGTGATGAAGTCCGCGAGCAGGCTGAGAAACTGACCGAGGCCGTGCAAGAACAGCTCGCTGCCGAGCGCGCGCCTGTCGCACTCGGTGCCGATCAGGTGCAAGACGCCACGCAGGCTCTGCTGCGCATGCACGATCAGACGCACGGCGGCTTCGGCGGCGCACCAAAGTTCCCGCAGCCGACGTACCTCGAGTTTCTGCTCGATGTCCGCGATGCCGGCGACGACGCGACAACCTCCGCCATCGATCGCTCCATCCGCGTCACGCTCGATCGCATGCTGGCCGGCGGCATCCACGACCACGTCGGCGGCGGCTTCCATCGATACGCCGTCGACAACATCTGGCTCGTCCCGCACTTCGAGAAGATGCTGTACGACAACGGCCAGCTTGCCTCTGTTTACGCGCGCGCAGCTGAGCTCTACGACGATGCCGACTATCGACGCACGCTCCGTCGGCTCGTCACGTATGTCCAGCAAGAAATGACGCACGAGCACGGCGCGTTCTTCTCGGCCCAAGATGCCGAGGTCAACGGCCGCGAAGGCCTCAACTACCTGTGGCTGCCCGACGAAATCAACGAAGTCCTCGGCGAGCAAGACGGCAACATGGCGAGCCGCACGTTCGGCCTCGAGCTCGGCACCAACTTCCAGGATCCGCATCATCCCGACGAACCAGCCCGCAACGTCATCCGACTCGCCGATGTGCCCTCGCGGCTCGCGTCGATGATGGGCCTCGAAACCCGCGAGTTCGAGGGCTGGCTCAACAGCGTCTGCGATCGGCTGTACGACGCACGCGAGAAGCGCGAACAGCCGAGGCTCGATGACAAGATCCTCACCGCGTGGAACGGGCTGATGATCCGAGGCCTCGCCGATGCTGCCGGTGCCCTGAGTGATCGGTCACTGCTCGAGCCCGCGCGGGCCGCTGCGGACTTCATCCTCCAGCACATGCGCACGGCTGATGGCGTGCTTTGCCGATCGTGGCGTAAAGGTAAGCAAGGCGAGCCGGGCTTCCTTGAGGACTACGGCCACTTCATCGCGGCACTCGTCGCCGTTGCACGAAGCGGCCAGCGGCTCGGTGTCGATCACGATGACTTGCTGGCCGAAGCGTCAAAGCTCGCTGCTGATGCGGACCGCCTGTTCGCGACCGGCGACGGCGGCTTCTTCGATGCACGCGAAGGTCAGGGCGACCTCTTCGTGCGCGCGCGAACAACCTGCGACGGCGCGATCCCGACCGGGCAGTCGGCCATGCTCCACGCGCTGCTCGACCTCGCAGAGAGCACCGGCGAACCCAAGCACCGCGAACGTGCGCTCGAACTCCTGCGTTCGCTCAGCGGCACGATCTCCGCGGGGTCGCTGGCAGCTGTGAACTCGACCCGCGGCCTGTTGCGTCTGCTGCGTGATCCGCAAACGCGTGACGCCGCTGCAGCGTTTGGCCCTGTGCCCGCTGAGCGCATCAGCCTGCCCGACGACTTCACCGGCGTCGAAGTCTTCGCCGATCGCGACCGCGTGACGCTCGGCCCGGATCAGCCGGCTGAGATCAATCTCAAGGTCACCGTTGCAGACGGCTATCACCTCATCTCGGCCGACCCGACCGACGAGGGCACTTCGAGTGCGCTCATCCCGCTGCGTGCGCACCTCGTGCGTGGCTCGGGCGTGGCGGTATATGCCGATTACCCCGAGGGCGAGCCGCTCGCGACCGATGACGAGGGCCTCGCGTTAGTCCGCGTGCATCACGGCAGCTTCGAGCTGCGCGTCGCGCTCGAGCTCGACGCCGACGCCGACATCAAGGCCGCGTCCGCAGCACTCGTCGGGCTCACGGTGCAGGTGTGCACGGACTCAGCCTGCCTGCCGCCGCGCACGCTGGAGCTTGATGTCGCGATCGACGTGACGAGCTAGAGCTTGATGCCGTGCGCACCGAGATGGCTCTCGATCTGCGCCGCGGTATCGCCTTCATGATCGATCTGCTCGGCCCGCCAGCCAAACGATCGCGCAGCTTCGATGTTCTCCGCCAGATCATCAAAGAACAGAATCTCGCCCGGCTCGCAGCCCGAGGCGTGCTCAACGGATCGGTAGATGTGCTCGTGCGGCTTGGCGTAGCCGACGTGATGGCTCGCGATGCGGTGCGTGAGCAAGCCGATCGTGGGAAAATCAGCCGGCGTGTCGCCGTTGGCGGGCAAGTGTCGCTGCCAATGGCCCTCGTTCGTGTTGCTGAGCAGCGCGGTCTCGACACCATCCGCAGCGTTGAGCCGATCGATGATGTCGCGAACGCCGGGGTACTCCTCGATGAGCCACGCGTGGTGGATTTTGATGACATCTTCGGGCGAGTACAGCCCATCGCACGCTTCGCTGATGCCGCGTGCGAAGGCTCCGGTCGAGCAATGTCCGACGCCGTAGCGCAGGGCCCAGACCTTCCGCCGCGCGCGCGCATCATCGGTCTCGACTTCTTCGCGGATCGGCAGGCCGGCCCGTTCGACGCCCTCGCGCCAGCTCCTGCAGATGCGCAGGATGACGCCGCCCCAATCGAAGCAGACGAGTTTCGGCGGGCCTTGGTGCTCGGTCATGACGGCAGGGTATCGGTGTCAGTAGCTTGATCGGTCGGTCGATTGGTCGGGCGATCGCGGGGCGCGTCGGGTGCGCCGTTCTTCATGATCTCGTCGAGCGCGACGGTCGCGAAGGCACCCCGCGGAAGTTCGAACGCGCAGCGGACGAAGTTGCCGTCGCCATCGATGCCGCCCTCGACGACCGGGTCGATCAGCGGCACGCGGACCGGCCTGCGTGAGCCGAGGCCGATGTCGCGATCAATGTCGCGGGCCGAAGCGAGTTGTTCGGCTTCGACGCCGGCCCGGCGGAGTGCTGCGAGTTCGGCTTCGTCGATGACGCCCGTCGCCCGCCGCATCTCGGCGCCCCACATGGGGCCGGTCGGGCTCAGTTCGAGCGCGCGCACGCGGTCGTTGGTGTCGGCCTGCGCCAGCACCTCCGGCGTGACATCAAATTCGTCGCGCGAGCCGTGCCGATGGGCCACGTCGCCCGCGATCAGCGTGTCGAGCGTGCCGGCCTCGATGCGTTCATCGAGCATGCAGTTGAACACGGCCGACTGAAAGCCCGAGACGAAGAAGCCGCGGGCCTGCGCATCGATGCGGGCGAACGCTTCGCGCGCGCTCATGCCGGCAGCCAGCGCAGATAGCACGGTGCGCTCGGCACGCAGCACGCCCGGCAGCAGCGCGCGCGCATCGGCAAAGTTTCCCACGGCGTACGCAGCCCGCGCTTCGGCTTGGCTTTCCGGCGCGGTCTCGGACGGCCCGAGCAACAGATCGATCGCCTGCTGCCAGTCTTGCCGGAGCACAGCCCGCCCGATCAGGTGGTTGTTGAGCGAGATGCCGAAGCGTTGCCGACCGATGCGGTTGGGCACGCCGGTCGTCGCAAGGCTGTCGAGCACGCGTTGCGCCGTCACGGCCCGCGTCATATCCGTCTGGCGGATGCGGATCGAGAAGCGGTTGCCCTTCAGGTGCCCACGCCGGAGCTTGTTGGTATGCAGATCGACCCACAGGATCGCGATTTTGTCGTGCACCAGCCCCGGCACATCATCGATCGATCGGCCCGGGATGTGCACCGATACGACCTGCCGTGTGATCGCGCGTTTGTCTTTGAGGCCTGCTGTGCCGATCGCCCGCCGCTTGACGCCGAAGTGCCGCGCGATGACGTTGACCATCTCCATCGTCGACAGCCCGCGTTTCTCGACGAAGATGTACGCGTGCTCGCCTTCGCCAGCCGGTTCGTACAGCGGGATCTCTTCGACGAGGAAGTCGTCGTCGCGCAGCCGAATGACGCCACCGATACCTGGCTGGTCGGCGGTGAGGAAACGAGGCGTGGTTGCGCGCGCATCAAAGGGTTGTTCGTGAGGGGACTCGTTGGTCATCGCTGTCGTTGTCAGTCTTGCGGCATCAGTCTTGTGGATCTTCGTCACCGGCTGCCTCGAGCACGGTTTCCTCGACCCATATCGGGCAGCGGTCGGCGATGCCCAGCGCGATCGCATCACTCGGGCGGGCATCGATCTCGACGACGTCGCCGGTGTCTCGCCGAACATCGAGAATGGCGTAATAGGTGTGATCAGAAAGGTCGCTGATGGTGATCTTCTCGAGCCTGCCGCCGAGCCGGCCGATCACGCTGTCGAGCAGGTCGTGCGTCTGAGGCCGCTTGATCTCGACGCCCTTGAGCCGACGCTCGATCGCCTGAGCCTCGGGCAGACCGATCACGATCGGAAATGTTCGGCGGTTGGCATCATCGGCCGGTTGCTCGACGACCTCACGCAGCTCAATGAGCTGAAAGTCGTTGAGTTCGCGGATGAGGATGCGTGAAAGCTCCATACGCACCAGCATGGTCGGCTCCGAACCGAGGGCGAGTCGAGCGACACAGACACGTCACTCCGAAGTGATAGGTTACTTCGCTCGTGCTCAACGCGGAGATGCCGCCAAATCCGCGACGAGCGACGTCGGCACGCCGATCGGCACAACGGACACTCGGCCGGCGAACGTCGACCCCGGAGCCTGCAGCAGTCCCGGCTTGAGCGCAGCAAACGTGACCGTGGCATCGGCGCGGACAGCGGGCGAGTCGAGTGAGCCAAACGCCTTGCCCGTATCGACATCGATGCCGCTCGGGATATCCGCAGCGATGACCCGTGCACCCGCGTCGCGGGCAGAGTTGATGCTCGCTACGGCATCGGCGAGTGCGCCCTCGATGGGCCGCGTGAGCCCGGTGCCGAAGAGTGCATCGACGATGACGTCGGCCTCCGCGATGTGATCGCTTCCGTCGAACGGAATCCCGAGCGATCGGGCGATGTCGTGCTGCGGCACCGCGTCGCCGCGCAGGCGATCGGCAGGCGCGACCAGCCAGACGTGGGTGGTGATACCGATCGTGTGCAACAGCCGTGCGCACGCGATGCCGTCGCCGCCGTTGTTGCCCGGGCCGCAGGCGATCACGACGCGGGCACCCGGCTTGGCAGCGTCCGCGATGAATCTTGCGAGGCCGATGGCGGCGTTCTCCATGAGCACGAGCGACGGCACACCCAGCGCGATAGCCCGCCGATCAAGCTCAGCCGACGCGGCACGATCGAGAATCGGCCCGGCGGTTGTGTCGTCCTTCGTCATGCAGCGAGCGTAGCGATGGCTCTCGGGGCAGGGCGATGGCTCAGGGCGTACGCTCGGCAGCCCGTGCTCGATGCTTTCCTGCAAATCACGCTCGTTGTGTTGGCGGTCGGTGGCGTGGCGTGCGCTGGTTACTGGCTTGTCATCTTGTGGCACGTCGCGATCAATCGGCTCTCGCTGCCGACCGCGCGCCGCGGCATGACGCTGCCTCCGGTTGATAAGTCGGTCTGTGTCATCATTCCCGCGCACAACGAGGCCGGCGTGATCGAGGGGCTGGTGGCGTCGCTGCGCGCGCAAGATCACAAGAAGATGCAAGCTGTGCTCGCGCTCGATCGATGCACGGACAACACCGCTGAGCTTGCGCGCGCAGCCATCGGCGACGATTCTCGCATCCGCGTGCTGGAGATCGAGTCGTGCCCGGACGGCTGGGCGGGCAAGGTCAACGCGGTGTGGACAGCGGTGCAAACAAGCCCGGAGGCCCAGAGTGCCGATCTGCTGCTCTTTGCCGATGCGGATACCGAGTTTCACCCCGCGTGCGTGCGCGCGACCTCGGCTGTGATGGAGCATCTCGATCGCGATTTTCTCAGTTTGCTCAGCACGCTCACGACCGACACGTGGTTTGAGTGGGTGGCCCAACCGGCTGCGGGGCTTGAGCTGACGAGGCAGTATCCGCTCGTGCGCGCGAGCCGTGACGAGAGGCGCCGGCCGTTCGCCAATGGTCAGTTCATGTTGTTCCGTGCGGAGACGTACCGCGCGATCGGCGGGCACGAGCTCGTGAAGGACCAACTGCTGGAAGACCTCGCTCTTGCGCGCAAGGTGCACGGCGTCGGTGCACGGGCTGCGGTGCTGTTTGCCGACGGCATGCTGCGGTGCCGCATGTACGACACGTGGCCTCAGTTTCGCAAGGGCTGGAAGCGGATTTTCACCGAGTGCGCGAATCAGAAGGACAGCCGACTCGATCGCTCGGCGTCGCGGCTCGTGCTCACGAGCACGCTGATGCCCGTGCTTTCAGTCGGTGCGGTTGCGGTGGGAGCTGTCGCTGCCGGGCCCATCGCGGGCATTGCGTTTGTGCTCGGCATGGTCGGGCTTGGCTCGTGGCTCGTCGCGCACATCGCGATGCATGCCGCAGCGAGGTCGCCTATTTGGCCGGCGCTGGTTCAGCCGATCGGAGCAATGCTGGTCGCGGCAATCCTGCGGGACGCAGCCCGCGATCTGCGGAGCGATACGCCGACGGAGTGGGGCGGCAAGAAGTATCACCGGCCGCGTCGCGGCGCGGAGGTCGCAGCGGGCGAGTAGGGTGTTGGCATGCGTCGCCGAATACGCCGATCGACATCCGAGCTTCGCGTCGAGCTGACGCCGTTGATCGATGTGGTGTTTCTGCTGCTGACGTTCTTTGTGTTCGCGACGCTGTTGATGGTGCGTGTGGATGTGCTGGGTCTCAATCTGCCGGGCATCGGCACGGGGCGGCCCGCGGAGCCCGTGCAGGTCATCCGCATCACGCTGCTCGCCAACGGCGTGGTGCTGGTCGATGGCACCGACGCCCGCGAACGCCCGCAGGCTGAGGACGCTGACGATGCGTGGCTAGCGGCAGCACAGCAGGCCCGCAGCGATCGCCCGGATGCGCAGGTGCTGCTGTTCACCGATCGCGACACCGGCACCGGCCGGCTG
>JBCCQU010000037.1:0-11562 GCA_039208875.1 Planctomycetota bacterium | reverse complement strand
GGTCGGCCAACGATCGGGATCGAGCCGTTCGCGGAGCTCCGGATAGCTCTCCAAGATCGGGCCGAGGTGTTCGCGGAGCGCGGTGACGAGCGGGAAGCTCTTCTTGTTTCGGCGGAAGAGCTTGCGGAAGGCCATGTAGGCCGCGAGCCGGTGCTTGCTCGGCGGATCGACCTTGACGCCCGCAAACCTCAGCAGCTTGTGCGCCACCATGCGACCCGTCGGCGTCGTGCGATCGAGACCCTCCCGCGCGTAGTAGTGCGCACCGACCGTGCTTAACTGGTGCGCGAGCAAAGCTGAGTGTCCGCCCACGCCGCCGGTTCGGCTTTGGCCGAGCATCGCGCGCCGCATGAACTCACTCGGATCGGTGAGCTTGCCGCCCGGCTCGTCAGCGGTGTCGATCTCGGTCCACGTGCGACCGACATTCAGCAGGCCGTGGTCATCGGAGCCGGCGGTGCGGGCCTTGTTCCATGTCTCGGCCCAGACTGGCTCGAGCTCGTGCCTCGCTGCCAACGCATCGATCGTTTCTCGATTGAGGCCCGTGAGGAAGCGCTCCAATGCGCCCTCATGACTGGCCTGGTGCGCGCCGTTCAGCATCTCGAAGCCGCGGAAAAGCAACGCACAGCGTTCGATGTGCCAACGCGTGAGCCGCCCGTTCTGCATGTACAGCGGATGGGCCACCGCGTGCGGCAGGTCGCGATCTTTGAACCACCGCGCGAGCAGCTCGATGTCGTCGCGAAGGCCGAGGTCGGCGACCTCCTCGTGCAGCTCCGGCGTCATGCCCCAGCACAGCACGTGCATCTTGCAACGGTCCTGCGCAAAGTGCGTCGTGATCTCTTCGCCCGCGATCACACCCTCGAAGCCTCGCTCGATCAGCGACATCACGCCGGCGATCGAGTCGTGATCGGTCAGCGTGACAAGGTCCATGCCGCGCGCACGCGCCTGCTCATACACCTGCTCGGGCTCGGAGTAGCACTCGGGCGCACCGATCAGCCCGGCGGCAGCGATGACCGGCGCATTGGAAGCGCACGAATGGCAGTGCGTATCCATTCGCGTCACGCCCGGCTGCTGCGAGATGGTGTCTGGAAGCCCCGTCATCGCCCTAGCATATGGCAGCGGAGCGGAGCGCCCCGCGAACACAAATCTTCAGCCCGCACGGAGCTCACCATGCCCCGACTCACCGCGATCGATCCCGCCACCGCGACCGGCAAGGCCAAGGAAATTTTCGACGGCCCGCTCGCCGGCAAACATCTCAACATCTTCAAGAGCATGGCCAACTCGCCCGCAACGCTGCAGGCCTACCTCGCCCTCGCCGGTGCGCTCGGCGACTCGGTGCTTTCCGACAAGGAGCGCGAGATCATTCAGCTCGCGGTGGGCCAGGCCAACAACTGCGAATACTGCGTGGCTGCGCACACCGCGATCGGCAAGGGCGCGGGCCTGACCGATGATCAGGCGCTGGGCGCACGCCGCGGCACGGTCGATGGCGATGCCAAGCTCGATGCGCTGGCCAAGTTCGCCCTCGCGATCCACGAGAAGAAAGGCTTTGTCTCGAACGAAGACCTTTCGACGTTCAAGGCAGCCGGGTATGACGACGCAGCCGTGGCCGACACCGTGACGACTTACGCGCTGGCTGTCTTCACCAACTACTTCAACCATGTCAACGAGACTGAGATCGACCTGCCCGCAGCCCCGGCGCTGTGAAGCAAGGCCAAGATCGCCATCGTTGGTGGCACCGGTCTCCAGACCGGTGTGCTGTTCGCTAGGCTCCGCACATGCCTGCCACGCACATCGCGGTGTTTCCGGGTTCGTTCGATCCGATCACGTTCGGCCATCTCGATGTCATCGAGCGCGGCCGACGCTTATTCGACCGGCTCGTTATCGGCGTGGGTCGCAACCCCGCTAAGACGCAGCTGTTCACGCCCGACGAGCGGATCGACATGACCCGCACGCTGGTAAGCCAGCTCGTCGAGAAGAGCCCCGATCACGCGCCGGTCGAGGTCATGGGATTCGTCGGCCTCACCGTCGACTTCGCGCGTGAGGTCAACGCGACCGCCCTGCTCCGCGGCGTGCGCAATCTGTCGGACTTGCAATACGAAGTCCAGCAGGCGGTGACAAATCGCGAGGTCGCCGGGCTGGAGACAGCCTTCGTCGTCGCGGGGCAGACCTTCGCGTACACGAGTTCGAGCCTCATCCGGCAGATCGCAGCCCTCGGCGACGATCTGTCACGGCTCAGCAGCATGGTGCCGCCGATGGTCGTGAAGATGCTGCAGGAAAAGAAGGCCGAGCGCCACCCGATGCTCGAGCAATACCTATTTGAGACGGCCGGCGACTAGGTCTTTTGAAACCAGTCGCAGTGGCGGCATGTGTCTGAAATGGCTCCTCCCCGTGCGTGACGCCATCGTCTTTCGGGCAGGGTCACCTGGACCTACGGGCCGGATGGTAACCAAAGATCTGCATCACTTGAGAAATCTCGGCGGTCTACCGTTGCCTTGCAATGTCCGAGACATCGCTCCAGCAACGCGCCAAGACGGCTGACCGCGCGCGCATCGCGGAGACGTTCGTATCGGTGCAGGGCGAGGGCAAGCTCACGGGCGTGCCGTCGTGGTTCTGCCGGGTCAGCGGCTGCAACCTGCGGTGCACCTGGTGCGACACGCCGTACGCGAGCTGGTCGCCGGAGGGTGATGCGCGCACGGTCGAGGACTTGGTCGCGGAAGCTTCGGGTTCGGGTGTGGGCCACGCGGTGCTGACGGGCGGCGAGCCGATGCTGTTCGATGCGGTCGGCACATTGGCTGCCGAGCTGCGCGCACGGGGCATGCACATCACGATCGAGACGGCCGGCACGATCCATCGCGACTTCGCCTGTGACCTGCTGAGCCTGAGCCCGAAGCTTGCGAACTCGACACCGGCTGCGGGCGATGCTCGCGATCCGGCGGGCGTATGGCGCGAGCGGCACGAGCAGCGGCGGCTACCGATGGACACACTGCGCGCGCTGCTGGCTGACTATCCCGAGCGGCAGTTGAAGTTTGTCATCGCGTCGGAGTCGGACTTGCCGGAGATCGAGTCGCTGGTCGCGGCGCTTGGCGATCTGGCGCCGAGCGATGTCATGCTGATGCCCGAGGGCGTGACGGTGCCGGACCGGGCGCAGACCGAGTGGGTGACGCGGGCGTGCGTGGAGCGGGGCTGGCGGTATTGCCCCAGGCTTCACATTGAACTCTTTGGCGACACTCGCGGTACATAGGGATGCCATGAGAAATCGACGATCACGAACGTTGTGCGCTCTCGCTGTGTTTGCGGTGTTTGGTCTGTTTGGGCCGTGCGCACAGGCGATGCAGTCAGAGGAGATGCCGACGCTGCAGGCGACGCAGGAGGAGCGGGCGTTTGCTCGCAGTCTTTCGCGGGCGTTCCAGGCTGCAGCCGAGGCGGTGGACGAGAGCGTTGTGCACATCAAGTCGATCGAGGATCGGCCCGTGGTTCGGCGGAGCCTATTCGGCACGTTTCGCGACCGCGTGCGGCGGAGCGGGCTGGGCTCGGGCGTGATCGTTTCGGACGACGGCTACGTGCTGACAAACAACCACGTGATTCGCTCGGCGACGACAATCGAGGTGCGGCTGCCGGACGGCCGCGAGGTGTCGGCCGAGGTCGTGGGGACCGATCCGCTGCGCGATCTTGCGGTGCTGAAGATCGAGGCGAGCGGGCTTTCGCCGGCGACGTTTGCCGACTCGGACGCGATCCAGGTCGGCCAGTGGGTGATCGCGGTAGGCAGCCCATTCGGACTCGAGCGGAGCGTGACGGCGGGCATCATCAGCGCGAAGGGCCGGGCGGGGCTGGGCATCGTCGATGAGAATCTGAAGGATGTCGAGGAATTCATCCAGACCGATGCTGCGATCAATCCCGGGAATTCGGGCGGGCCGCTGATCGATCTGGACGGCCGGGTTGTCGGGATCAACACCGCGATCTTTAGCCGGACGGGTGGCTCGGTTGGGCTCGGGTTTGCGATCCCGGCCAATCTCGCGCAGGCGGTGCTGGACAATCTCATCGAGATCGGCCGCGTGCCGCAGGGCTTTCTGGGCTTGCGGATGGAGCAGGACCGACGCGGTGTGCGCGTGGCTTCGGTCGTTGAGGGCAGCCCGGCTGAGCGCGCTGGGCTTCGGCAGGACGACGTGATCACGGCGTACCGCGGCAAGGTGCCCGACTCGCCCGACGGCCTGAGCATGGCGATTCAGTTCACGCCGCCGGGCACCGAGGCTGCCATCGTTGTGCGCCGCGGCGGTGAGTTGCGCGAGCTCGCAGCCGTCATCGGCAACCGGGCCGAAGCGCTCGCGGCAAGCGTGGGCGGGGTGCTGATCGGAGACCTCGGCATCGTGGTGATCGATCCGGATCGCGGCGAGGGCGCGGTCGTGATTGATGTCGCGCCGGGATCGCCGGCCGACCGGGTCGGCGTCGAGCCGAACGATGTGGTGATCGAGTTTGGCGGCCGGGGCGTGAACTCGGCAGCGGCGATGCAGCGCGCGGTGAACGGCACGCCGGGACGCGAGGCACGGATCACCGTGCTGCGGAACGGCAGCAGAGCGAGCGGCTCGATCGATTGGTAGCGGGCGTGGCGACCCACGCGGGCGGGACGCCCGTGATGTGAAACGCTGGCTGTGCTGGAGCGGTGGCCTCTGGCCGCCGGGCGATGAGCACGTTTGGTGCAACAACTGCCCGGGGACAAGATGTCTCCGCCCCGAAGACAGTCAATCACCGGTCTGGAGACCGGTGCCACCAAAGACAGGTGCCACCAAAGACCGGTGCCACCAAAGACAGGTGTCACCGAAGGCAAACCGGTCGCTCGCGCTTCAGGCTCGTAACGACAAGTGCAGGCTGCGGCGTGCGCACTCGCTAAGCGTTGCGGGCGCTGAGCAGTTCGCGTGGGCCTTGGCGGTTGAGGCGGAGCAGCGACGGCATGGCGGCGCCGACGCACATCACCAGCACGAGCGCACAGCCCGCGAGGATCGGCAGCGGGGGCGGCACGAGATCGAACTCGATGCCGAAGAGCGTCTCGTTGAGGCGTTTGCCGGCGAAGCTGCCCTGGATGCCCATGAGCGTGCCGAGGATGCTGGCGACGATCGCGATGAGGACCGACTCGGCGGCGATGAGCCGAACGACGAGGCCGCGGCTTGCGCCGACGGCTCTCAGCACGCCGAGCTCGAACTTGCGGCCGTGCACACTGGCTGCGATGACGTTGGCCACGCCGAAGCACGCAACGAGCATGGACAGCGCAGCGATGGCGCTGAAGGCAAACAAGGTGCGCTCAATGAAGGCGGTGATCTCGGCGAGGATGGCTCGGCCGCTGCCCGCAGCGATGACAGCCACGCCCTGATCGATCATCGTTGAGCGGATGGTGCCGATGGCCTCGGCGTCGTCGATGTCGTCGGCGAGGTCGATCTGCAGCAGTTGGATGCTGTCGCTGTTGAAGAGATTGCGGAGGTCGTCGCGGCTGCCGAATACGGCGTGGAGCGACATGTGGCCGTACTCCTCGCCGATGTTGAAGAACTTGTTGACGATGTCGAGCCCGGGCGAGTCGACGACGCCGACGATCTCGAAGGTGTGCGGCTCGGCGTCTTCATCGCCGAAGTTGCGGCACGAGAAGGTGTCGCCGACACCGAGGCCGCGGGCGACCATGAACTCGCGGGCGACGAGGATGGCGCCGCCCTTGTTGAGCGCGACGCGGGCCGACTCGGCATCGCCCTGGACGAAGTTGAGATTGGACATCTCGAAGAAGGGGTCGGGCTCGAAGGCGATGAAGGACGAGCCGTAGCTCGTGATGCTGCGCACGCCGAGGGCTGCGTCTTGCTGCGGCGTGACGGGGTGCACGGAGATGGCGCAGGTGCGTTCGACGAAGTCGAGTTGATTGACTACGGACTGTTTTTGTTCGTCGATGTGCAGGCCGTGGACGAAGGCGTCGGCGAACTTGATCTGCTGAATCCAGTCGCGGAGTGCTGAGCCGCCTTGTGTCCAGATGGCGACCATGAGGCTGAGCCCGGCCATCATGGCGCCGGCGGTGAGGCCGTAGCGTCCCGGGCTTCCGGCGACGGTGCGTCGGAGGATGCCGCCGGGGAGGCCGAGCGCTTTGGAGACGATGGGGCCGGCCACGCGGGCGGCGAGCCATGCGGCGGGGATGGCGAGGGCGAAGTAGCCGAAGAACAAGCCGGGCAGGCCGACGGTGACATAGCCCCAGAAGACGACTTCGCCGTCGTCGGGGATGCCGACGACCGCGAGGTGGGTGAGCGCACCGACGACGCCGATGATGGCGAAGAGCACAAGCCCGGACGGCTTGGCGGGCGCGGCACGCGATTGCATGGCTCGCAGCGGGCTGACGCGGCTGGAGCGCCAGGCGGGCCATGCTGCGCCGAGGAGTCCGCTGCCGAGCGCACCGAGCGTGGGCATGAGCCACGCCATCACGGGGACGCTCAGGCCGGCGGGGATCTGGTCTTCGAAGATGATCGTGGCGGTGAGGGCCATGAGGAGGCCGAGCGGGATGCCGATGAGCGCGCCGAAGAAGGCGATGATGGCTCCGACGGTGAGTTGGCCGGCTGCGATCTGCGGGCGGGATGCGCCGATGCAGCGGATCATCGCCAGCTCTCGTTCGCGTTCGGCGGCGTCGGTGTTGAGGCCGGTCATCACGATGAAGGCTGCGGTGAGGAACGCGAGGATGGAGGCGAGCAGCATGCCGAGCTGGCTCGATTTGAGATTCTGGTCGACCGACGACGTGACGCGGGCGGTGGGGCGGATGGCGATGCCGGCGGGCGCGTCGGCGAGCCGGGCGTCGACGACGGCTTCGGGATCGAGGCCATCGCGCAGCACGATGTCGATGGAGTTGAGCTGGCCGGGGCGGTCGAGGGCTTGGCCGAGGGTCTCGGCTGTCATGTAGATGCGGGACTGGCCGCCGAGTGGTGGCAGCTCGGAGACGCCGACGATGGTGACTTCCACGGGCTGACGGAACAGGCCTCGGGTGATCTGGAGGGTGTCGCCCACGCGTACAGCGACGCCGGCGTTGGCTTCATCGGCCTCGGCCTCGGTGTCGACACGGTCGGGCAGCGTCGGCAGCGGATCGTCGAAGAGCGTGATGTCTTCGTCGAAACCGAAGCCGCCGAAGAGATCGCGCGATCGGCGTTGATCCTCGGCGGAGAGGCGACGGGCGAGCAGTGCGTCGATGATGGCTTCGTTCGGGCCGGTGGGGAGTCGGCCGGCGAGCATGGTGAAGGGCCGGGTGCCGGCTTCGGCTTCGAAGTCGAGGCCGATGGCCTGGGCGGCGGCCAGCAAGCGGAGCTCGCCCGGGGCAAAGGAGCCGTCGTCGGTCTCGACCATGCCGGTGGTGAGGACGCGGACGCCGACGTCGTTTCGGAGTCGGCCGAAGGCGATGTCGGTCTCGGGCCAGGCGCGGATGTCTTCGAGGACGCTCGCGTCGAAGCCGCGGCCGGCCGCGGTGGTTTCGTAGACGAGATCGGTGACGCCGATGGTTTTGTCGAGGCGGAGTCGCACCGATGCGTTGATGGAGGCCATGAGCGAGGCGACAGCCGCGACAAGAGCCGCGGACATGGCCACTGCCATGACGAGGAGTGCGGTGCGGCTACGCCGCCCGGACAAGCTGCTGGTAGCGAGTCGCCACGCCGGCCGCATCCAAGCCCTCCGTATCGATGTGGCCGGCAACCCGGCCGTCTTGCATGATGACCACGCGTTCGCACTGGCTGGCGGCGGTCGGTTCGTGCGTCACCATCACGACGGTGGTGTCGTGCTCTTTGGCGACGCGGCGGAGCACGCCCCACAGACGTTCGGCGTTGGCCGAGTCGAGGTTGCCGGTTGGTTCGTCGGCCAGCAGCACGGGCGGCTGAAAGAGCAGGCCGCGGGCGATGGCGACGCGTTGCTGCTCGCCCCCGGAAAGCGCTTCGGGGCGATGGTCTGCTCGGTCGGCAAGGCCGAGTTCATCGAGCAGCGCCATCGCACGTTTGCGGATCTTGCTCGCGGGCTCACCGGCCAGCACGCCGGGCAGCTCTGCGTTCTCGACTGCTGTGAGCGTGGCGATGAGGTTGAACTGCTGAAAGACGACGCCGACGGCGCGCCGGCGGAACTCGGTGAAATCCCGCTCGGCCATGTTGTGCAGTGCTTTATCGCCGACGTACAGCTCGCCGCCGTCTGGATGATCGAGGCCGGCGAGCAGGTGCAGCAGTGTGCTCTTGCCCGAGCCGGATCGACCCATGATGCCGTAGAAGCCGGGCTTGGTGATCTCGAAGTCGACGCCGCGCAAAGCCTCGACAGACCTACCGCCGGTGTGGTAGCTCTTTCGCACATCGACACATCGGACCATGAAGACTCCCGGCGACTGGTTGTAGCGTTGAAAGTTGCGGGCGTTGCTGGCTTCGCAGCGGCTCAGTCGGCGTATTCGGCTTCGTACTTTGCGGCGTCGACGCACTTGTCGAGGCCGGACGCATCCGAGACCCTGATCCGCACGAGCCAGCCGGCTTCGTACGGGTCTTGATTGATGAGGCCGGGGTTGCCGTCGAGCTCTTCGTTGATCTCGATGATTTCACCGGCGACCGATGCGTAGACATCGCTTGTGGTCTTGACGCTCTCGACCTCGCCGATGGCGTCGCCCGTATCGAGCGTGGTGCCGGTGGGCTTGAGCTCGACGAAGGTGACGTCGGTGAGCTGGTTGACCGCGAACTCGGTGATGCCGAGGGTGACGACATCGCCGTCCTGCTTGTGCCACTCGTGGCTCTCTGAATAAACGCGATCTGCGGGGGTCGGCATGTTGGTCTCCGGGCGTGTGAGCGGGCTGGGTGTCGATCCGCCCGCGGCGATGCTATCGCGGGCAGCGGCATCGCGACGGGGCGGGGCGGATGTCGATCAGATACGGCGAGATGAAGTCGCGAGATGATGTGGTGGGCTGATGTGGGGGATGGAGGCCCGCGAGCGGAGTTGCCGCTACAGTCGCGTGCCAGAGATACCCACCGCTCATGCTGCTCACACTCACGCTCAACGCTTCCGCTCCCGTATTTGCTGCCAAGGCAGCGGATCTCGATCTGCCATCGGTTCCGGCCCGCGTGCGGGAGGAACTCGGTATTCACGGGCTGAACCTCGCGACCGATCTGCTGGTGGGGGCGACGCGTGAATCGCTGACCGCGATCCGTGATGCGTCGGACAAGGCCGGGTGCGCGTGTTTGCTGCTGGTGGAGCGCGAACCGTTGCTGCTCGCCTCAGCCAAGCTGGACGAGGCCAAGGCCGCTGCGGACCGTGCGCAGCGGGTGCTCGCTGCAGCGTCGCTGCTTGGGTGCAATTCGGTCGCGTTGTACATCGCGGGCGACAACGACGAGGCAACGCGCGACCGTGCTGCCGAATCGCTGAAGCCGGTGGTCGAGCAGGCCGAGCGGCTTGAGATCAACGCGCTGATCGGCCAGGGCTTGCCAAAGGGCAAGAAGGCTGCGCGCACGCTGACGAGCGATCCCGATGAACTCACTGCTCTGTTGAAGGCCGTCGGCGGCTTCCGGATCGGGACATTCCCCGACTTCCAGGTCGCTGCGGCTTCGGATGATCCCGAGCTGTACGTGAAGCGGCTGACGCCGTACGCGTCTGCGGTGACAGCAGCGACGCTCGAGTTTGGCGATCCGCCGCCGCCGCCCGAGCGGAAAGAGCGGAAGCCGAAGAAGGCCGCGGCTGAAGAAGCGTCGAAAGCCGACGAAGCACCCGAGGCCGAGGCTGAGAAGCAAGCCGACGACGCGGATGTCGAGGAGATCGCAGCAGAAGCTGCCAAGGCAGCGGGCGAGAATGGTGCCGGCGGCGGAGCAAGTACATTGCTGGCTGCACTCGGCGGCGCCGGTGCTGGGGAAGCGAACAAAGGCGGCGACGAGAGTGCCGGCGACGACGAACTCGACGGGCTTGATTTGGACAAGCTGATGGCTGCGCTCGATGACTTCGATGATGAAGACGAGCCCGACCCGATCGCGCCGCACATCGCGTATGACCTGCAGCCGCTCGTGCGCGCCGTTGTGGCGGTGGGTTACGACGGCTCGCTGGCGCTGGAGTATCGCGGCAAGGGCGATGCGAAGCTGAACATCTCGCGGAGTCGTGATGCGATCGAGGCTGCGTTGGAGCAGGTCGGACAGGAGTAGTGACGCGGGCCGGTGTGGACGACGGAGGGTGCACCGCTGTGCGAGGGCGACGCCATGTCGAAAGTGACGGAAGTGTCGAAACTGCAGAACGACGCGTCGGGCGGACCGGCAGCGACAGTTGTCGAGGCGGGCTCGCCGGTGCCTGAAGACGCGCAGATCGTCATCACGATCGACGGCCCAGCTGGCACGGGCAAGTCGACCATCGCTCGGCAACTGGCCGAGCGGCTTGGGCTCGATTTTCTGGACACCGGTGCGATGTACCGGGCTGCGGCTGCGATTGCTCTCGATGAAGAGATCGACCTGGCCGACACCGAGGCGTTGGTGGCTCGGGTCACGCAGGCCGATTTGCACTTTGACTGGAGCGCATCGCCGCCGACGATCATGGCGCTGCCAGCATCGGGCGGCGACTTCGCGCCGCTCGATCACCGCATCCGCGATGCCGACGTCACTTCGGTTGTGTCAGAAATCGCTGCTATCGGCGCGTTGCGAGCGCACATGGTCCGCAAGCAACGCATCATCGCGAGTCAGCATCCGCATCTGGTGAGCGAAGGCCGCGATCAGGGCTCGGTGGTGTTCCCCGATGCGTTGTGCAAGTTCTATCTGGATGCGGAGCCGGGCGTGCGAGCTGTGCGGCGGGCGGCCCAACTGATCGAGCGTGGCGAGCAGCCGGACATCGACGAGCTGCGCGCACAGATCGAGCGGCGCGATCATCTCGATAGCACGCGGAGCGATGGGCCGTTGCTGTGCGCTGATGATGCGGTGGTTGTCGATACGTCGCATCTGTCGATCACGCAGGTGCTTGATCGGCTCGAGGCTGAGGTTCGGGCGAGGCTTGCGCAGGACGCCGATGTCTGAAGCGGCGGGCAGCGATGGCGACGACCGTCAGTTGCAGCGGTCGCTGCTGCGGCGCGTCGTGTACGACGTGTGCCGGCGTGCGGCACTCGCGTTGTTCATTGTATTTTACAAGACGCGGGTGGTGAACAAGGAAGCGATGCCGCAGAGCGGGGCGCTGCTGGTGGTCGCGAATCACCAGTCGTTCTTCGATCCGCCGCTGGCGGGCGGCTGGACGCCGAGGCAACTGGCGTTTCTTGCGCGCGCAGGGTTGTTCAAGTTCCCGCCGCTGGGTTGGCTGATCAGCACGCTGAACTCGGTGCCGGTGTCGGGAGACGGCAGCGATGCGGCTGCGATCCGGACGATCCTGGCGGAGCTCAAGCGTGGCCGAGCGGTGATGATCTTCCCGGAGGGCAGCCGAACGTTCGACGGTGCACTCGGCGAGTTTCAGCGAGGCGTCGCGTTGCTTGTGAAGAAGGCCAAGTGCCCGGTGTTGCCGGTGGCGATCGAGGGTGCGTTCGACGCTTGGCCGCGGACGAAGAAGCTGCCGTCGTTGTTTGGCAAGCGGCTGGCGGTGCAGTTTGGCGAG
>JBCCQU010000036.1:0-11574 GCA_039208875.1 Planctomycetota bacterium | reverse complement strand
CGCTGCGCACGGCTCCGCGATTCGAGCGAGATACGAATGAGCTCGCTGCCAAGCGTCGGCTTGTCCATGCCCGCGATGAACGCTGTGACCGCTTCGCTGGAGGCTACCTGCTCGGGCGCCTGCAGGAGATTGATGAAGAGACGAAAGGCCGATCTCTCCGCAAATACGTCACCCTGGAAGTCACGGAAATCGTCGCCGTCGTTGATGAACGGCGACGCCTGCAGGAACGCGACGACACGCTCAGCAGTCTCTGCAGCGGGGTCGATCGTCTCGCCCCCGACCGCTTCGGCATCGTCGTCGATTTCCTTGATGGTGAACACCGAGGTAATCGACCGGCTGACGCCCCACTCGATGTAGCTGCCAACCCACTCGTCTTCGGGAAAGTCAGCGAGTGCATTGACGCCAAGCCACACGGTCTCGGGCTCAGATAGAAACGCCTGCTGCACGATCGTTCGGAACATGAGCACGCGGCCGGCCTTGCCCCGTGCGACGTACGTATCGGTGCTGCCGAACCGCTCGATCATCTCGGCTCGCTCGTCTGCCGAGCCAAGCAGAATCTCCGCAAGTTTCTCGACAAACACAGCCGACGGCTCGGCACCCGATTCGGCAATCTTGCTCGCGAACGCTATGAACGCCGGCGGGTCGTACGCGGAGAACGAGTTCGGCACGTTGTCAGCGAAGTTGGCGATCACGACATCCGCGATGCTCTCGATCGCGAGCTCGCGGCGATCGAGCACCATGATGACGTCGTTGATCGGCTCGACGGGCTCCGCACCTTGCCCGCGATACCGCGGCTGAGGAGCGGCCAGCAGTTCGGCGACCGTGGTTGCAAAGTCCGCCTCGCTCGCTGCGTACAAGCGCTGCAAGGCGAGGAGCCGTTCGGCCTCGACCTCGCGGCGCGATGATCGAAGATCCTCGACCAAGGCTTCAACCACGCCATCGGGATCATCGGCCGCTGTGAACTCGGCAAGCAGTTCGATCGCTGAGCGAGCCTGCCCCTCATCGCTGCCATCAGCGAACTGGCGATACCGCCACGCGTTGGGTGCGGACCGAGCGTTTGGAACATTCGCAGAAGGCTCGTCGGTCCGCATGACCTCGGCAGCGATCGGCACGAGCGTCGACAACTCTTCGCCGCGGACCGCAGCCATCTGCGTTCGTGCTGCAAAGGCTTGCTGCGCGGTCGCGGGAATCACGAGCATTCGTTCGACGAGTTGATCGTGCAACGAAAGCTGTTGCTCGCGCAGATCTGCAAGCTGCTCGGGGATTTCCGGTTCGAGCGCATAAATCGATGGCAGGTTTTAATCATCGACCGTGACACCGCTGCGGAGTTCCGCGAGTGCCTGCCGCAGCAGCCGTTGCACACTATCCGCAGGCTCCTCAACTTCACGCAGATAGCCAAGCGCAAGCTGCGCAAGATGGAACTTCGGCTCCGGAATCTCCGGATCGACGTCGTACATCCACGACTCATCAGACGAAGTCAGCCGTGATGGGTCCACCACTTCTCGCTCGGGGACTCGAACGAGCACATCGACCGCCTCGGCAATCGCGTCGCGCTCGAGCATGAGTCGCATGAGCGACGAACCGACGTTGCCGTCCGGGCGCGTCTCGAACGACAACGCATACGCCGCCTCGGCATCTTCCGGCCGGTCGAGCAACTCGAGGACAGCTGCGTACTTCGCTGTGCGCGCAGCGCTGGCATCCTGACCCGGGTTCATATTCTCGACGAGTTGTTCAATCAGGCCGCGACGCTCGATCAGTTCGAGCACTGCCTCGTGGTCCGACATCTGCAAGGCATACGTCTGGCCGGACAGGACTTGATCCGCTGCGCTCTCCAGCACACGCTGAGCGATCCGCAGCCCGGCGTCGACGCGATCGTCATCGAGCGCATCAACGATGCGTGACAAGTCGCCCGGGGCTGCCGGCGCGCTCGTGGCCCAGCCGGGCGTCGACACCGACGTCCCGCTGGCTGCAAGCTTCTCGCGTTCGCGCTCGGCTTCATCGGCGAGACCGAGACCATCGAGCGATGCAACGACGGCTTTGCGCACGTCGGCGTCACGCGTTGCATAGAGCAGCCGCAGGGCCGAGCGTTGTCCGGCTTCACGCACCGCGCCTTCGTCGGCGGTCTGCATGGCGTAGGCAATGATCGCCTCGTCGACGCGCTCTCGCATCGGCCGCGTCATCGGCAGATACACCGCCTCAGAGAGCGCCGCGACGGCCTGCTCCGGCTCGCCGTTCTGACCAAGATGCGCCGCGAGCAAAAGGAAGCCGTCGAGCTGCGGTGCGTCACCGGCCGTAACGGGCTCGATCGCTTGGAGGAAGGCGTCGTTATCCGCGCTTGCTGAAGCGAGCACGGCGCGAAGCACTGGGTCCGCATCGTCATCAACAGCTTCAGCCAGTTCGACGACATCGACCGATGTGCCCCATGGATTCTCACCCAGCATCATCGTGACCGAGCCGGGCAACGATTGAAGTTCAGCCGGCGGCATGTCAAGGGGCTGCAGCGTGCGTTCGTAGTAACGGCCCCACCCGCCGCGCATCGCCTGAGCCATGGTGCTCTGCGCCGAAGCCGACGCCGGCGCTGCCCGGTGCTTGACTATTTCCTGCTCGATCAGCGACGCAAGCCGTCCGTAGTCGTCGCGCTCAGCCAGGCCTCCCGACAGCGCCATCACCGCGTATTCGTCCGCGGCCGTGCCGTCGTCGGACTCGGCGAGCCACGCCAGCAGCTTGTCGATCAGCCAATCGGCCTGCTCTTGTTCCTCGATGGCGGAACGCTGCGACATGCGGAAGTCTCCGCCGCCGACCATGCCCGACAGGGCGTTGAACACAGCATCACTCGGCTCGTCGATCGCCTCGATCGCGGCGCGGAGCTTCTCCCACGACTCGTCGCTCTGGTCGAGGCTGAATGCACTGATTTTGGCGAGCATCGCCAGGTTCGGATAGCTCTCTTCGAACAGGTCGGCTGCCTTGGCAAAGACATCTGACGACGCCGACTGCATCCCCCACGTTCCGTACATCGTCGCAATGGCGAGCAAGGCCGGATCGTCCGGGTAACGCTCAAGCAACTCCGGCGACTGCAGCGCTTCGAGACCGCCCCGCTCGTTCATCTCGACGATAACTTCCGCCAAACGCACGCCGCGTTCGACCATCGACGCGATGACAAGATCCCGGCCTGCGTCGTCGTCAAGGTTCGCCAGCGTCGCGAGGTGCACGATGCTGTACGTCCGCAGCTCATCAACCGACGACGGCTGCGTGACGGTTTGGGTTCCGGCCCGGCTGTAGTACGAGTAGTAGTAAGCGTTGTAACGCTGCTGATGCAGATACGCCTGGTATTGCGATTGTCCGATGCTGAACAGCTCGGCAGCTTCGGGCGGCATGCCGGAAGCCCAACGGCCGCCGAACGGATTTGTGCCGGCACCCGCCGAGACGCCGGGGCGTTCGCTTTCGATATCCAGGAGATCGAGAAACGCTCGTCGAGCGTCGTCGAATCGGCCTTCCTCTTCCAGCGCGATCGCCCGGAGATACCCAAGCCGATAGTCGTTGTGGTCGGCCGAGTGCGTATCCAGGAACGACACCACTGTCGACCACTCGCCAAGACCCGCCATGCGATCGGCGATGCGCAGCACACCGTCCGCATCGATCGGCGTTGCTGAACTCGCTGTGAGCGAAACAGCTTCTTCCAACCGACCATCCGCAATCAGCAGCTCCGCGATGCGACTCGGCACACGCCCCGTCGTGTCGAGCTCTTCAGCGCGACGCAGCGTGGCGAGCGCACGATCGATCTCGCCCGAAGCCTGCTCGACGGATGCGATCTGCAACAGCAGGTCAAGGTTCCGCGGCTCAAGACGCGCAGCCTCGAGCAATGCATCACGCCGGGCCTGATCGTCGCCGAGTTCGCGATACGCCTCGGCCAGCAACAACGACGGCTCGGAGCTTCGGCGGTTGCCCTCACGCCGCGACTCAAGCACTTCCAGCAGACGATCCTCCGAACCCATCCACTGCGCGACCTCAGCCAGCTTGGCAACCCAGCGTTGGCGAGCCTCGGTCGAATCGGCCTCCTCGAACAAATCCCAATACACGCGCTCGGCATCGGTGTACCGGCCCTCCGCCGTGTACAGCCCGGCAAGCCGCGTTGCGATCATCACATCGTCGTCATGCCGACGGCGGACATCCTCCAGCACATCGATCGCGGCCTCGACCTCGCCGCGCGCCGTCAGCACCTCGGCCTCTCGCAGGCCCGGCATCGGGCTGCCAGGGACCAATTCCCGCCACCGCGTAACCCAGCGCAGCGCGGTATCGAACTGCCCGGTGCGCACGCTGAGATCGATGAGATCGCGAACGGTCGCGACTTGGGAAGCGCCGGGCTGGTCCAGCATCCGCTCGAGGGCTGTCACGGCCCCGGCGAACTCGCCTCGATCAATAAGCAGCGCGGCGCGCTGGCGGATGATGCGCGGATCGTCGGCCGCCGCTTCGAGCACCGCGTCCGCGCGCGCAAGCTCGCCCTGCCGTTGCAGCAACACCGCCAGCAAGCATGTCTCGCCCGGCGTGCGCTGCTTGGCTTCAAGCTCGGCCACGATCTTGTCGCCAGCCTCCTGCCGCTCGGCCAGACGCGCAGCGACCTGCACCGACCGCTCACCGGTCTGGTCGTCGCGAGCCAGACTCACCCATCGCAGGGCCGCGTCAAGTGCTTCGTCATCGAGCCCCGCCCGCACCGCAGCCTCGACCGACACCTGCACGTACAGCGGATCATCGCCGAAGTCCCGGGCACGATCCGCAAGCACCTGCTGCGCAGCTTCGGGCTCGGAGCGTGCCATCAGCGCACGGGAAGCAGCGATCACGCCATCCGCACCGTCCGCATTCCCAGCCAGCTCTTTCCAGATCGCAACCGCTGCGTCCGCGTCGCCGAGCCGGTGCTCGACCTCGGCCAATGCTTCACGCATCGCGATGTCGTCCGGCGCTTGCTTCGCGGCGTCACGCACAAGCTGCAGCGCCTCGGTGGCCTGGCCGAGCCTCTCAAGCACGCCGACCGCGCGCATCATCGACGACACACTGCCGTCCGACGCTTCAAGGAAGGCCTGCATCTCTTGCACAACGCCTTCGTCGTCGCCAGCATTCGATCGGAGTTCAGCGAGCTGAACGTGCAGCGATGGCTCGCCTCCGGCCTCCAGCAATGCTTCGAGCCGTTCGATGGCTGCATCTGTTCGGCCCTCGGCAGCCAAGAGCCTCGCCAGCGCCATGCGGTTGCTGCGATCGCCCGGCGTGCGCGCGATCACGCTCTCCCATGCGGCAATGGCCTCGTCGATGTCGCCCGTCTCCCCGAGCAACGTGGCACGCCGCTTGGTGATGTCGATCCGCTCAGGATGCGCGGCCTCGAGCTCAGCCAGCTTGTCACGCCAGCCGAGCAGATCCTCAGCCCGCCGGTACACCGCATCGAGCTGAGCAAGAATCTCCCGCTCGAACCAGCTCGACGCGCCAACATCACCAATCGCCGACGCAAGCACGCCAATCGCTTCATCACGCTCGTTTGCGCGCAGGTGCACCTGCGCGAGCCACATGCGTCGAGTCACACGCTCTTGCGGATCGGCGGTTGTCTCGATGAGCGATGTGAGGGATTCGAGCGCGCGCTCGTACATGCCCTCGTCGATCGCGAGCTGCACGAGATCCTCACGCAGCGTTTCGTCGTCGGGCCGCGTTGCAGCCAGTGCTTCCCAGACTTCGGTCGCTTGCTCCGCCTCCCCCGTCCGTACCAAAAGCCGACCGCGCAACTTCGCGACGTCCTCGCTCAGGTCCTCATCCGCTGCGTGCTCGGCAGCCCGCTCGAGATCGGTCAGCGCAGTCGCGAAGTCCAGCGTCGCAGCCTCAGCCCGCGCCTTCTCGAACCACGCGCGCGCGTTGGTCGCATCACGATCGATCGTTGCCCGGAACTGTCGGATCGCGTCGACCTTCCGCCCCTCGCGCACGTAGAAGTACGCGAGCAACAGGCCGTCGGCCGACTCACCGGTCGCAGCCCGATCGGCCAAAAACGCTTCGAGGCTCTCGGTGCTCGACTCGGCAACCCAGGAGCCACAGAAGCGATCGAACACGTAGCCGGGCTCCGGCCGACGCAGCAACGCACCATGGAAGCGAGCAGCCCGTTCGGGCATCTCACCAGTGAAAGCAGCGGGCGTCGCTGCCTGACCTGCCTCGGCCTGCAAGGCTGCCGCGCTGCTGCCCGCAGCGACCGACCCCGCGATGAGGAGGAGGCGTGAGATGGCCGTGAGAGTTGAGCCGGTGCGTCGCATGGTGTGCCTCCCTGCCGCGATCGTGGTCCGCCGCAGCCCGCCAGAGTCTACCGAAGACTCCGGAATTCACCACATGAATACCTGTGAAGCTGGCCCCGGGGTTTGTAACGGCTGGCAAATGCTCGACGATTTCTGCTTGCCCTCCGTTCCTCGCCGCCCCACGCCATACTCGGGCCCGGCCCGCACACGGAACCCACGCCATGACGATGCGATTCGAACACGGCCGCTACTTCGCAGACACCGCACGCGTCATCGGCGATGTTCGCCTCGGCACCAATGTCAACATCTGGTACGGGGCAGCCATTCGCGGCGACGTCGCGCCAATCGTCATCGGCGATCGCACCAACGTGCAGGACAACGCGGTCATTCACTGCGACCACCGCTTCGCCAACGTCATCGGCAGTGATGTCATCATCGGGCACGGCGCGATCGTGCATGGCGAATCCATCGGCGACAACACGCTCATCGGCATGGGAGCGGTCGTCATGGGCCACACCAAGATCGGCAGCGGCTGCCTGATCGCGGCGGGTGCTGTGGTGCCGCCCGGGCTCGAAGTGCCCGATGGCTCGGTCGTGCTCGGCGTGCCCGGCAAGATCATCCGTGAAGTCAACGACGACGACCGTGCGTATTTGGCCAAGCTGCCTGGGCATTATGTGCGCCTGGCGAAGCAACACGCCAAGCATCCCGAATCGCCGATGATCTTCGCAGTAGACGAAATCGCAAACGCCAACCTGCTGCCAGACACAACCTAACAAAATACGATATTTTTGCAGCAGCTTCACGAGTTCATTCGCGTGAAATCCCAACAACGGGGGCGAAATGTCGTTGCGTTCCGGCACGCCACCTGTATCGTCACGCTACAGCGAAAATTATCCGGAATCCTCAAGGGGAGCGTTGTGATGCCAGCCACAGTCGATTCCCTGAAAGACTTCGTTCGTCGCCTCAGGCCGAAGTACGCGAAACGGCGTAATCGCATCAAGTCGCTCTCCACCCAAGAAGTCTTCACTGACATCTACACATCGCGCCACTGGGGCGAGGGAATCTCTGTGTCAGGCAAGGGATCGACGCCGGAAGCTACACAGCATCTCGCAGCTTCACTCCCAAAGCTCTTGCGCGAGATGGGAGTCCGGTCCATCGTCGACGCACCGTGCGGCGACTTCAGTTGGATGAAAAACATCGACCTCGGCGTGGAGAGCTACGTCGGGCTAGACATCGTCGAGCCGATCGTTGAACAGCTCAGAGCCGACCACGAATCGGATCACCGCTCATTTGGCGTCGCCAATCTCCTCGACGATGACTTGCCCGCGTGCGACATGGTCTTCTGCCGCGATTGCATGCTGCATCTTTCATTCCATGATCAACGCAAGCTTCTCAAGAATTTCCGGCGAACAGAAGCGAAGTGGTACATGATGTCGACCTATCCAGGGGCCGGTCGCAACCGAGACATCGTGACCGGTGAAGCGAGACCCGTCGATCTGACGTTGAGCCCCATCGGCCTGCCGCAGCCCGAGCATTTCGTTGAAGATCGAGGTGACGGACTCGTCGAACGCGGCATGGGCGTGTGGACCAAACAGCAACTCGATGCGTGGGCTTGGAACGGTTACTGAATCCACCATGGTCGCGATCATGTCGTGTTGACGTCACGATCGATACCGGGCTGTGATAAAACGCAGCCTGCTGGTAACAGCATCTAGATTTATTCCGCGTGTAGGCAATCGATAACAGTTCAGCTCGTTTCTTCCTTGTTCGCCAAGGGAGATCGAGCTGTGCCACGTTCCACAGAACGCCTATTTGTATTCACAACGCTTTCGGTGCCGATTGTGCTCGCTGCTATCGCTATCACTCTCGGAACAGTCAAGTCAATCCACGCGCCATGGACCGAAGCGGTGCCGCAGGGCGTGTACGTTGTTCCGACAGCCATGATGCAGGAAGCATTCCCCTGCAACGCGATCGATCTTGCAGAGCCGTTTGGCGAATTGAACTACTTGGATGCTGTCTCATTTTTCGACGCCATCGACACGTTCAACGATATTGCTGATGTCGCAGAGCCGTTCGGCGTCCTCGACGATGCCGATATCTTTGCGTTCGTAGGCGCGGTTTCCGAGGGCTGTCCGCCAGCTCCGACGCTGCCCGATGTGCCGTATGCATATGCAAACGTTGAACTGCCGGCGCACTTTCTGATCAATGGCTTTCCGCCGCAGATGGGCTTCCAGTCCGCAGCCATCGATCACGACAACACACCCGCTGACAATCCAACAACCGACGCGGGCGCAACGCTTGGACGGGTGCTCTTCTACGACGTGCAGCTCAGTGCCAACGGCACGCGTTCATGTGCTTCGTGTCACGTGCAGTCCAACGGCTTTTCGGATGTTGCAACCCTGAGCGTTGGCTTCGACGGCGGTGAGACCGGACGCCACTCGATGAGCCTTGCGAACGCGCGCTTCCATGCAGCCGGCCGGTTCTTTTGGGACGAACGCGCGGGAACGCTCGAGGAGCAAGTCCTGCAGCCCTTCCAAGATCCCGTTGAAATGGGGCTCACCCTCGATCAGCTTGTCGAACTTGTTGAGTCCCAGCCGTACTACCCGGAACTGTTCGCAGACGCATTTGGCAACGACAGCGTGACGGCCGATCGCATATCGCGTGCACTCGCCCAATTCGTGCGCAGCATGGTGAGCTTTACGTCTCGATACGACGAGGGCAGGGCAGCTGTGACCAGCCCGCTTGATGACTTTCCAAACTTCACAGCACAGGAGAACCAAGGCAAGCGCATCTTCATGGGGGCGGGCGGCCGACAGCCATTCAGCTGCGCGCAGTGCCATAGCACCGAGGCCTTCATCAATGTGCAATCACCAACCCCAGCGGTGACGAGTGCGCTCAATATCGGTCTCGATGCCGTATCCACCGGCGATGTCGGTGTCGCATCGACGTCGGGACGCGTGCAGGACACCGGTAAGTTCAAAGTGCCATCGCTCCGCAACATCGGCGTCGGTGCGCCGTATATGCACGACGGCCGCTTCGCGACACTCGAAGAAGTCGTCAATCACTATGCCACCGGCATCCAGAACCACCCGCAGCTCGCTCCGCAACTCCGCAACCCTGGCACCGGCCAGCCGCACCGGCTGAACCTCAACCCAAATCAACGGGCGGCACTCGTCGCCTTCCTCGAAACGCTCGATGACGATGCATTCATGACGGATGTGAAATTCAGCGATCCCTTTGAGCGTTAGCTTCCGCTTCCAGGGCTCTCAGACCGCATTGCCCCACTCGCCACGGCCGCATGCCAACAGGACTCAAAGCCGGCGATTCACTATCCTCTCGCAGCACGCCAACACCTGCTCAGCGCAGATCGCGAGAACCCAGTGAACATCCACTCAACGCAACGCGTCGCCACCTTCGGCGAGATCATGCTCCGCCTCTCGCCGCCCGGATACGAACGGCTGTTGCAGGCATCATCGCTCGACATGACCTTCGGCGGAGGCGAGGCCAACGTCGCTGTGAGCCTCGCGAACTACGGCATCGATGCTGTGTTCATCTCGCGGCTCCCGGAGCACGAAGTCGGCCAAGCCTGCGTCAACCAACTCCGCAGATTCGGCGTCGATACTTCGCTCATCTCACGCGGCGGCGAACGCATCGGCATCTACTTCTGCGAGAACGGCGCGAGCCAACGCGGCAGCAACGTCGTGTACGACCGTGCCTACTCGTCCATCTCGCAGATGACGCCCGAGCACCTCGATATCGATGCTGCGCTCGACTGCGTGACATGGTTTCATTGGACGGGCATCACGCCGGCGCTCGGCCCAGGACCGGCGGACTGCGTGCGCCTGCTCGGCGACGCGTGCAAGCAGCGCGGCATCACCGTGTCGTGCGACCTCAACTTCCGCGCAAAACTCTGGACCACTGAGCGGGCGCAGAGCACGATGCAGCCCTTGATGGAACATGTCGACGTTTGCATCTGCAACGAAGAAGACGCGCAGAAGTCGCTCGGCATGGAACCGGAGAACACCGATGTCGAACGCGGCGAGCTCGATATCAACGCCTACGCGCGCTTGGCTGCGAGGCTGAAGGCGGAGTATTCGTTCTCGCATGTCGCCATCACGCTCCGCGAGAGCTTTAGCGCGAGCCGCAACGGCTGGTCGGCGTTGCTGCTCGATGATGGGCAGTGCAATCCCGCGTACCAATCAAAGCGATACGACATCCAGATCGTCGATCGCGTGGGCGGCGGCGACTCCTTCGCTGGCGGACTCATCGCGGGCCTGCTCAACGAAGCTGACTCAAGACAAGCGCTCGAGTTCGCGGTCGCAGCCTCTTGCCTCAAGCAAACGATCCCCGGCGATTTCAACCTCGTATCAGACCGCGACGTTAGCAAGCTGCTCGCATCCGGCGGTTCGGGACGGGTTGAGCGGTAACCCACGGCGACATGACCAACAGTCAGCGCTGCATCGCGGCCTCGATTTCACCGACCGTCCGCGGAATGCCAGTTGACAGCATCTCCGAGCCTGTCTCCGTCACGAGAACATCGTCCTCGATACGGATGCCGATCGCCTCGTCTCGCAGGTAGATCCCCGGCTCGATCGTGATCACCGTGCCCGGCGTCAGCGGCAGGTGGTAGTTGCCGGCATCGTGCACATACAGCCCGAGGAAGTGACCAAGGCCGTGCGGCATGTCGTCGGTGTATCCCGCCGACTCGATGACTTCGCGTGCGATGTCGTTCAGTTCGCGGAAGGTCACGCCAGGCCGAATCGCTTCAATCGCAGCATCCGCAGCTTGCAGCACAACTTCGTACACCTCGCGCTGCCGCGGCGTGAACTTGCCGGATACCGGGAAGGTCCGAGTGATGTCGGCTGCATAGTTCTCGACCTCCGCGCCGACATCGCACAGCACAAGTTCGCCAGCGTTCATGACGCGATGATCGTGCTCGCCGCGGTAGTGCAGCACGCATGAGTTGGGCCCCGAGCCGACGATGCTGCCGAAAGCCAGCCGCCGCGAACCCTCGCGATGGAACGCGGTTTCGATAATTGTGCGCAGCTCAAATTCCGTCATGCCCGGCTGCACCGCGGCCATGCCATCCTGAAGCCCGGCTGCGGTGTTCGCGATCGCCCGCCGAATCAGTTCTATCTCCGAATCATCCTTGGCCCGCCGCATCGCCGGCACGATTTCGCGATCCATCGCTACCGACGAACCAGGAATGCGCGACGTCGCCCGCCGAAGCACATCGAGTTGGTGCGGCACGGGGCTGGTGTACCCAACCACCGGCCCCAGATACACCGCTGCCTTCGAGTCACCCGTCATGATCGCG
>JBCCQU010000035.1:0-11660 GCA_039208875.1 Planctomycetota bacterium | reverse complement strand
GAGGTCGGCGACATGCTGCCTTCAAACCACTACGCGACGCTGCTGGAACGCGTGCCGCCGGCCTGGGAGAAGGCGTTCGAGGTAAATGCGAGCGAGGACGCCGCAGTGCGGGCGAGTTGCGTCGAGTTCGTACTCGCAGGGCTTTACGCGACGGACCGCATCAGCCGCGCCGAGCGGCACGGACGGATCGAGTACGACCTCTGAGCCGGTGGTCGGTAGCGGATTACAGCACATTGCCTGTGCAAGCCGATACCCCGACATGCCTGATCAATTCGGAATCCGCGACGGGTACGAGGCGCTGACGACGGCTGCGACGATCGAGTCGAGCTTTGGTGATTACTGGGACGAGGGCCGCGTCGGGATGAGCGGCATTTACCAGTGGCACATCTATCACGCAGCGAGCGAAGTGGCCAAGGAGCACCGGCTCACAACGCTTGGCGACTTCGGCTGCGGCGTCGGCACCAAGCTGACCGAGTTCTTCGGCGAGATGGCGGCTGCGGGCGGCGTGCACGGCTTCGATCAGCCCACCGTCGCGGCGTACCTGGCTGAGCATCACCCAGCCATCAAGTTTCGCCCGCTCGATCTCGAGAAACCCGCTGGCACACTCGCGGATGATGAACGCTTTGACCTGACGATCTGTGCCGACGTCATCGAGCACCTGCTTGACCCCGATCCGGCGATGGACCTGCTCTGGAAGCACACCGGCAGGTTTTGTGTGCTATCGACACCCGAGCGGGATTACACGCGCGGCTTCGATGCGATGAAAGCCACGAAGCTCGAGCACGTGCGCGAATGGAATCAGGCGGAATTCCGCGATTATGTCGAGTCGCGTGGTTTCAAGATCGTCCGGCATGACCTCGTACCGAAGGAGAAGCTGTCGGAGGCGCAGGAGGCCGAGCGAGCAGCGTCAGCGGAACGAACGCGGCTGTACCACGGCTGCCAGCTTGTCGTCTGTACGCCCGCGTAATCAGCGCGCTACCGTTCCTGCATGGCCTCGCAACTGCCTCGCAAGACCGGTCTGGGCGGCGTGATCCACAGCTATCAGGGATACGACCCGACGAAGTTTCCGTCGCCGACTGCCCCGCCGCCCGACATGGCATCAGCCGCCATGGAATACATGATGCAGTTTGGCAGCACGCGCGAGCTGACCGAGGAAGAACTCGCCAACGCGATTCGTCTCGATCCATCGCAGATCGCCGGGCTCGGGCCGTCGCTCGATGCACTCTTCCAGATGCTGGAGGAACGCAAGCGGAAGATCCTCGAGACGTACGAGGTCGACTCGGCTGTGCAGGCAGCACGCGATGCGTACACGGACAAAGTGCAAGCGTCGGACCCACCGGCGGAGCTGGCGGACACGTTTGGCAAGCTCGCCAAGTCTGAACAGCTCTATCAACTCGAGCAGTTGTGGTACGCCGCTGAAAAAGCCGCCCCGGACTTCGCAGCCGGGTTGCTGCGCGTCGTCGAATCGCTTGGCGACAAGTATCAGATTGACGAGCTCGCATCCGAACGCGACTTCACCGGCCGCGAAGCGATGGATATACCCAAGGCGTTGGAGATCAAAGAGGAACTCGACGCGATCGACAAGCTGCTCGAGCAATTACGCGAGGCGATGAAGACCGCGCAGATCGCGATCGTCGACATGGACGAGCTTCGGCGATTCGTTGACGATGCCGACGCGGTTCGGCTGAACGAGTTGCAACAACGCGTGCGCGACTATCTGCGTTATCAGGCCGAGCAGCAAGGCCTCGACGTGGATGGCGATGGCAACGTGTCGCTGTCGCCCAAGGCGTATCGCATCTTTCAGGGGCACCTGCTCGACGAAATCTTCAGCGAGCTGGAAGCTGCTCGATCGGGTCGGCACACCGGGCCGATCTCGGGCGATGGTGCAACCGAGCTCGCAAAGACTCGGCCTTACGAATTTGGCGACTCCGCAGCCAACATGGACGTCGCGCAGTCGTTCGTCAACGCGATGCTTCGGCAGAATCGCGAGGGCATGCCATGGCAGGTCGGTGATCGCATCCGACTCGACCCGCGTGACATCGAGGTACACGAGACTAGGAATAACCCCAAGTGCGCGTCGTGCGTGCTCATGGATATGTCCGGCTCGATGCGCTACGGCGGGCAGTACGTCAACTGCAAGCGCATGGCGATGGGGCTCGACGGCCTGATCCGCCGCGAGTATCCAGGCGACTTCTTGCGATTCATCGAGATTTTCAGCATCGCGAGGCCCGTGCCGCCCGGGCAGGTCGCATCGCTGATGCCCAAGCCGGTAACAATCTACGACCCGGTCGTTCGGCTGCGTGCCGACATGAGTGATCCAGAAATCACCGACTCGATGATCCCGCCTCACTTCACCAACATTCAACACGGGCTCCGGCTGTCGCGCCAGTTCCTCGGTGCGCAGGACACGCCCAACCGCCAGGTCATGTTGATTACCGACGGCCTGCCCACAGCTCACTTCGAAGATGAAAGCTTGTACCTCCTGTATCCACCGGATCCGCTGACCGAGGAAGCCACGATGCGCGAGGCCAGCCTGTGCGCACGCGAAGGCATCACGATCAACATCTTCTTGATTCCGAGTTGGAACCAGTCGGAAGAAGACGTGCGGTTTGCGCACGCCGTGGCCGAGCAAACCGGTGGCCGGGTGTTCTTCACGGCGGGCAAAGACCTCGACCGCTTTGTGCTGTGGGACTATGTCAGCCACCGCCGCCGTGTCATCGGATGATGGCTGCTACTTGAAGCTGTAGCTGTTGCCGGGCAGGAAATCGATCGCTGTCGTCGTTGCACCGGCTTCGGTGGCAAGCTCACGCATGCAACCGGCATCCGGAAGTACCTCGCTCGGGTCCTGCGATGCCAACAACAGGCGATCGGCACCGAACCACGCGAAGTCGTTTGCGACTCGCGCTTGCACAGCAGCGGGACACTCGCTGAGCGCCCAAGTCGATACAAGCAGTTCGGCCGTCAGGTTGATCTCTGAAACGGCAGCGACCGGCACAAGCGAGATGTTTCCGCGATCTGGCTCGGCCTCGGCAGCCGATGTGCGCAGCCCGACGCGGTCGCCGCCGAAGATTGCCGAGAGATACGCCCATTGCAACGCTACGAACAACGGCGTGTCGATGATCGTGTACGCCGGCGGCGAGTCGGTTGCCGACATGATCAGCCTCGCCAAGTTGCCGAAGCCGCCGCCCCACTCGATGATCGACGACGTCTCCCACGGCGTCGTGCCAGTCTCGCCTGCGCATTGCAGCAGGTGGTGCGCATGGTGCAGCGTGTTATGTGATGTGCGTGGCCTTCGCACCGCGGGCACGGGCCTGCCCAGCGCCGGATCTGTCAGCCAATCACGCTGCGAAGTCGCGAGCTGTACGTGTTTGAGTAACTCCGGCACGCGCTCGCGCAGCGCTTTAAGCCAATCGCCTCGCTGGTCGACGAACATGCTCTGGCGGATGACGCCGATCGAGAGAAAGTCCGTCGGTGGCACGGGGCACAGTCGATCGGCTGCCTTTGCGTTGAAGCCTTCCCAAAGCGGCGTGACCCACGGCGCCGTATCACCCGCAGCCTCGGCATGCGCAAGAACACGGGTGAACAACCCTGCTTGCTCTGTGAACCGTTTGCACGCGGCGTCGCTCCGCATTGCAGCTTGCGACCAAACTCGACCTAGCCAACTCGGGATGGGCCGAAGCGTGAGACGTTCGCTCATTCAGCACCGGATAGCTGCGCACGTGCTGCAAGTATTGCTTGCTCGAGTTGTGCGATGGCCGTGTCCAGATCGCTGATGAAGTCTTCGGATGCCGGCCCGGTTTGCATCGCGGGCAGCCAGACGCCGTTGCCCTCGGCGGTCGAGATGATGATTTCCGGAGCATCGCTCGGCTCGGTCGGCCAGCCGTATCGACGAGCGAGATAGTCGTGTGCGGGATGATCGGTCGTCACCCGAAGGCGGGACATGTCCAGATTCGACAGGCGCTCGTGAATCGTGTCGAAATCGGCAGCCAGTCCGTCGTAGTTCGCGGCAAATGCGGCGGCGTGCTCCGGGAACGCTTCATTCATTGCATCGCTGATGCGCTCAGCCTGCATCCTTGCATAAATCGGATCAAGCCAGACATGGCCGTTGTACACATCGTGGCTGTGTTCGCCCTCGGTGCCGTGCGAGTGTGTGACCGAGCCGGTGACGATGAGATTCGGCAGGCCTCGCGTTGTGCGCACAAGCCGTGAGCGCGGGAGCGATGCTGATCGCAGCCACGTCTCGACGTTCAAGCCGTTGATAACGACGAGTTGGCTTTGCTGAAGTTGAGCGACGGTCTCGGGATCGACAATCCCACTTCCGTCATCGGCAGCTGCGCGGACAGGCACCGCATCCCCAGCGATCCGTTCTGCCATGTACTGCAATGGGTAGATCGTCGTGGCGACTTCCCGAGTGACGCGTGTCGCTGAGGCTGGAGGTTGCGCAGCTTCGGTCGGGTCTTGTCTGCTGCAACCAACGGAAAGTGCGCACGCCGCTGCGAGCGCGCAAGCGAGAGCACATCGGAACGAGCGTTGGATGCTGTGGGTCTGGGTCATCAGTGTTGCCTCCGTGTGCGGAACACTATCCGCTGACGCCGAGGGCTGCGACCGCGAGCTGCCAAACCGCGAAGCCACAACCGACGCCCACGATCGCGCCGATCAGCATTACAGCGGTGAAGTCTGCAGCCAACAAGCCCGCGACCGATGTCCGCGCGACGCCGATTTCGCCGAGCATGCGCAACTCGTCGTGGCGGGTGCGTGCCGTCAGGAACGCGACGAGGCCGATGAGGACAAGCACGGCTCCCGCGAGCAGAACAGCGACCGCATCGATCAGCGTGCGGATACGTACAAGGAAGCCGATGAGTTCCTCGACGACCTTTACCGGCTCGATCGCGAGCAGTAACGGGTCGCTGTTGAGCCGCGTGCGCACGATCGTGGCGTCCTTTGCGGTCTCGGGATAAATGAGTATCGCGGTCAGCGGCAGGTCGGCCGGGTCGCCGTGCGTGTGGAAGCTGGCGGCGTTCGAATCATCGATCCGCTGGTAAGGCACCACAGCTCCGGACAGCGCAACAAAGTCGTCATCGCGGCCGAGCACTTGCTCGGGGTCATCGATCGATTGGGCATCGTCGTGCCCGTGCGACAGGCCCTCGAGCACCCAGGCTGTATCGATGTCGATGAAGATCGCGGCATCATCGGGCGACTCGGTAGCAGCCAGCACACCGACGATGTTGAGTTCGACAGCGGTCGTCGTTGTGATGTCGTACAACCGCCGCGGCTCGTTGCGGATGGCATCGCCGGGACGGAGTCCAAGTCTGTCAGCGGCTGCGGACCCGACGACAGCCTCGCCGAGCCGGACTGGCAACCTGCCCTCGCTCAGGGTGAATCCGCGACGCTCGAAGTACTCGATTGACGTCCCGACGATTGGTGCGTCGCGGGCTGAGAATTCGGCGTGAATCGGGATCGGGAGCACGCCGCTCGTCGCGAGCAGGTCGTCGTACACGCCCTGCCTCACGGGCGAGACGCCACCGAGGCGGAAGTAGAGCGATGAGAACAGAAGATCGAATCGGCTGCCCTCGGCGCCGACGACGATGGGCGCTTGCGATGCGCGCGCGGTGAGCGATGTTTCGAAGCTATTGGCCACGAGTCGAGAGGCGATCGGCAATGCGACAGCCACAGCCACACACGCGATGACGATGCATGTGCGTCCCCAACGGAACGCCGCGTGCTGCAGGGCCAGACGCACGATCGCCGTCATGATGCGGCACTCGCTGCAGCTTCGGCGTTTGTGGCACTGAATTGCGAGACATCGATGACCTGCTCGGCACGGTCGATTACGCCCGCGTCGTGCGTTGCGACAATGACTGTCGCTGCGGTTCGATGTGACTCGTCGAGAATAAGATCCATCACGCCGGTGGACCGGGCAGCATCGAGGTTGCCGGTCGGCTCGTCACAAACCACGACAGACGGCGCGAGCAGCAAAGCTCGGCAGATGGCGACGCGCTGGCGTTCGCCTTGGCTGAGCTTGTGCGGCCGACGCCGTATGACCGAGGCGATGCCTGCTCGTTCAGCCAGCTCGTGCGCACGCTTTCGCAGATCGGCGTCACATCGACCGAGGAGACGAGATGGCAACAGCACGTTCTCGATACCGCTCAGGTAGTCGAGCAGTGCGAAGCTCTGAAAGACAACGCCGACGTGTTCCAGTCGCCAGCGTCTCCGCTGACTGTCCGACATCGAGAGCACGTTCTGCCCGCCGACCGTGAGCGTGCCAGCCGGTGCGTCGAGGATGCCGATAACAGTGCGCAAGAGCGTCGTCTTGCCGCAGCCGCTTGGGCCGACGATGACGGTGTGCTGTTGCGGAGCAATATCGATGCTCGGCACGCCGAGCGTGAATCGATCAGCACCGGTGCCGAGCTGGATCCGCAGATCACGGACACTCACGACAGGTTCCACTACAGCTCACCTTGCGGGAGTGCTGGCAGTGCGGCTTCGCTCGGCTCGACGCCGAGGCGTTGCTGCGAAATGAGGTCTTGCACGAGGATGCGCCACTCGCCGCCGATTACGCCGACGGTGTAGATGGCCTCGTACTCGTGTGTTCGCGTGTGCGAGTGTCCCCAGTGGTAAACGGTGCCATCGACTCGCCAACGGTGCTTGAGATTGAAGCCGTAGACCTCGCCGATGCCATCGATCTCGGGCTGGCCAGCGACCGAATCTGCGACGAGCGACGTTTCGATCGGCTCAACGCCGGTGACGAAGCCGATCAGTCCATCTTGCTCAGCCTGCCGGAGCGACGCGAATACCTGCTCATACACCGTGTCGAGCAACGGACCGTGCACCGATGCAGCCAGCGCGTCGTAGATATCCGATTCGGTCGTGTAATCGAACGACCGGTACAGATTCTGATGGAGTGCGTTGAACACACGCTGCGCATCTTCTTGGTTGATCGCGGGGATGACCTCGCCCGTGCCGGGCACAGCAACGCGGGCGGAGCCGAGGCCGACAACGCCAACGATGCCGCTCACAATGACGAGCATAATCGCAGCGAACGGCATTCGCTTCTTGCCGAGGCCAACGAAGGCTGCCGACACAAGCGCCACAATTCCGACCGCGGCTGCCAACACGGACACGATCGGCAAAGCGATCGGCGGCTGTGGCTTGGGCGGCACGGGCACGTCGACGAGTTGACCGAACGAACCGCTGCCGTCGGCGTTCCACTCGACGCGTGGCTCGGCCTCGGAGAATCTCGCGATGAAGACCCGGCCGTCGGCCTGCAGTCGTCCTTCGAAGACCATTTTCGGCGTGCTGTCCGCCGCTGCGTCTGCCGATTCGGTCTGCAGCGCGAGGCCGTCGATCGGATACGCCGGCCACTCGATCGCGACCGACTCCGGCGGCTCATCGGTGAGATAGTCGAGCGTGAACTCCGACCGGATCAGGCCGCGTGCACCGCTGCGGGGAAACAGCCCGACCATCTGCGGGTCGTACTCGGTGGGCATCAGGGCCGAAACGAGCCGAGGGCTCACCGGCTGGCCGTTGATTTCGACGACCACATCATCCCGATAGAAACCCTCGACGGCGGCCAGAAGTGCGTCTCGCTCGTCATCAGAGACCTCGGCGAGCACTTCGCGCGGCAACGGCCTGATCTCGTCCAGAAAAGCGAGGTTCAGGTTCGCGACAAACCGGACTCTGTTTTCATCAATGATGAACTTCAGATCGGCGTGAGGGCCGTCCTGCGGGTGCGCTGCTGCACTGGCGGGCAGGCAGAGCCACACGATGGACAGCATCCAAAGCCACAAGCGAAGGGAGAAACACACGCAGCGAGTGTATCGCCCGTGTGTATAGTGATACGGGACGCGGCACGGCACGAGCTCGCCCGCGTCCGCATCATCGGAACGGCCGGCCGCGGGCTCAGGCTCACGCGTCAGTCGGCTCCTTGGTCTCGAAGGAATTTGCCTTGCGTACTCCCGCGATCGCTGCTGCTCTCATCGTTTCCGTGGTTGGTCAGGCTACGGGCGAACGTCCCGTGACGGAAGTTTCGGGTTCGCCGATCGCCGACGCGTTGGCCACGGTTGACGAGCATGTGCGCACGTACGACGTTCACATCTCGACGCTCGCCGGGCCATACATGCAGGGCCGCGTGCCGGGCTCGGACGGCATGGAGCGGGCGAAGGACTACGTGCAGTTCTATTTCGAGAAGTTCGGCTTCCTGCCAGCCTTCCCCAACGAAGCCAGCGAGGCCTTCACGACATTCCGTGATCCGTTCTCGCTGGGCGGTTCGTGGTCGGTCATCAGCGAATCGCTGTCGGCGACGGGCAGCCGCGGCGACCTGACCTTCAAGGCCGGCGAGGACTTCGTGCTGACCGGACTCGGCGAGAGCGGCGAGATCAAGGGCGAGGCGGTCTTCGTCGGGTACGGCATCGAGGACGGCCCGAACGGCTACAGCAACTTCGACGCCGAGACCGACCTCACCGGCAAAGTCGCCGTGATGTTCCGCTTCGAGCCGATGGACGAGGAAGGCCGAAGCCTGTGGAACGAGGGTCGCGGCTGGAGCGACGCAGCAGGCTTTGCCAACAAGCTCGACGCCGTGGGCAAGCGGAACCCCGCTGCGGTCATCATCATCAATCCGCCCGAGGCGAGCGACCCGCGGGCGGCACGCCTCGGCCGATTCGGCGGTGGCTCGCCGAGGCTCGATGTGCCGGTCGTCATGATGACGCCTGAAGCCGGCGAGTGGCTCGCGCGTTCGGCCGACGACGGCCGCGATCTGATGCAGCTCCGACGCGCAGCCGATGAGGGCGGCGTCAAGCCGATGGACCTCGGCGTCACGATCGATCTCAAGGGCGAGGCCTCAAATGAGTCGCTGATAGCTGAGAACGTCGGCGGCTACCTGCCCGGCAAGGGCGAACTCGCCGACGAGTGGATCGTTGTCGGCGCCCACCTCGACCACCTCGGGCTCGGTCTCTTCGGGTCGCGCACCGGTTCGGCCGGCACGCTGCACCCCGGAGCCGATGACAACGCCTCGGGCAGCGCGGGGCTCGTGCTGTTGGCCGAGATGCTGCAAGAGACCTTTGCCGATGCCGATGCCGATGCCGACGGCGATCGCCGATCGATCGTGCTCATCGCCTTCAGCGGCGAAGAGAGCGGGCTCAATGGCTCGCGGCATTACGTGCAAGACCCGATCGTGCCGATTGAGGATCACACGCTGATGATCAACTGGGACATGATCGGCCGCATCGAGAACGAGCGGGTGCTGATGTCCGGCACGCACACCGGGCAGGGCCTGCGCGAGTACGCGACGACCTTCGCCGACAGTTCCGGCCTCGATGTCCAGATCACCGACACGATGTCGGGCGCGAGCGACCACACGCCGTTCTTCCGTGCCGGCGTGCCGGTGCTGTTCTCGATCATCGCCGATTTCCACCAGGACTATCACACGCCGGCCGACGAAGTCTGGAAGATCAACCGCGTCGGTGCAGTGAAAACAGTGAAGATGTACCACGACCTGATTGCCGACTACGCCTTCCGTGCTGAGCGCATCGAATTTGCGACCGGCGATGGCGACAGCGGCGATGCAGCGCCGTCGATGCCGGCGATCCGCGTTCGGCTCGGCGTGATGCCTTCGTACAACGAAGAAGAGGCCGGCATCGGTGTCGAGAGCGTCTCGGCCGGCGGCCCCGCCGAAGCGGCCGGCTTCGAGGCCGGTGACCGCATCGTCCGCTGGGACGGCCGGAAGGTCGAAGACATCGAGTCGTGGATGCGGCTGCTCGCCCGCCACGACCCGGGCGACAAGGTCAACGTCGGCGTCCTGCGTGACGGCAACGAAGAGACGATCGAGGTCGAGCTCAGCGGCCGCTAGGCAACGTTGATTCCAAGTTCGGATCTTCTCGCGCCGCTCCGGCGGCTGCTATGCTCGCGCGATGAAACCGGCGAACACTGTCAAATTGATCCTCGCGCTGCTCATCGCAGCGGTCGCTCTCTACCTCTTCTTCCTTCGCCCGACACCGCTCGCCCCGGGCGAGATGGCGTTCTATTACGACGAAGCCAATGACGAGCTCGTCATCGATGAGGCCGGCAAGCTCGCCCCCTTTGATGGCAAGGTCATCGCGCGGGTCTACGCCTGCGAAGGCAGTTGCAGCTCGGCGTCGGCCCGGCAGATCGCATATCTCGAAAAGCTCACCGACGTCGGCAGAGAAGTCATGGAACGCGGTTTCGAGCTCGCACTGGCTGGTGAAGACCCGCCGCCCGAACTGATGGACGACGGCACGTTCATCCGAGCCAATACCCTCGTCCGTAAGCCCGATGAGGATCGCTGGCACTCGCTCGACACTCGCCAAGGCAACCGCATCGTGACCGGCGCGGATGATATCTGCAGCAGCGGCGACGCGGTCGAATGCGATCCCGCCGACTGAGCGGGCTGCGATCACCGACAGTCGTTCGCTGCGGCGACGATCTCGCGGCAGCGAGTTGCATCGATGCCGTTCGACCACACGCCGTCTGTCTTGATGTAGCTCCCGACGATCAACCCATCGGCGTGCTCGAACAGACTCGCGACCGAGCCAGGCTCAACCCCGGACCCCACCAACACCGGCAGCTTTGTTGCTGACCTCGCCTCGGCGATATCGGCGGCTGACGTCGCGGTGCCCGTGAAGCCGCCCGAGACGATCACAGCGTCGGCACCAAAGAACACGAACGCGTGCACCGCTTCGCCGAGCGACACGTCGGCGGTGATCGAATGCGACGCGTGCTTCTTCTTGACGTCGCAGCAGATTGCCACATGCTCCGCGCCGATGCTCCGGCGATACCGCAGCAGTCGGCCGGCAGCGGCCTCGGTCAGCAGGCCCTCATCGGCAACGTGCGCAAACGCGAAGTTCTCGCAACGGATAAACGACGCGCCGCACGCGTTGGCAATTGCCAGCGCCTCTTGCTCGCCGCCCGAAAGCACCTGAACGCCGAGCGGACAAGCCACCGCCGCCCGTACCGCTGCGACCGCGAGCGTCATGCCGGCCACGACAGCCGCATCCTGCCGCCCGTGCACGTACGGCCGATCGTGCATGTTCTCGACGATGATGGCATCGAAACCGGCCTCAGCTAGGGTCGCCGCTTCTTTGGCAGCAGCGTCGGCGATGTCCCGCGGCGCGGCTGCCGCGTACGGCGTCCCGGGCATGGCACCGGCGTGCACCATGCCGATGACCGCCTTCTCTCGCCCAAAGAGTTCAGCCGGCGTGTGGATCGTCTGTCCATGTGAGGCCATAACGGACTATAACGGTGTCGGAGACCGACCCATGCCCAAGCTGCTCTTGCTCGTCGTCATCTTCGCCACGCGCTCGGCCTGTTCGCTTCAGCCCTTCGCTGACGATCCCCCCGCAGGCTGGGCTGACGACATCCGGACGACGTACTGGGTCGACCTGAGCGACGCACCTCGACAGCTCGTGCGCATCACCATGACGCTCGAACAAGTCGAGTCCGACACCGTCGAACTGCATCTGCCGGTGTGGCGACCGGGCCGCTACGTGGTGCTCGATCCCGCCGGAACCTTTGTCGGTTTGCACCAGCCATGTCGACTTGTCGGTCTTGTCGATGCCGAGCGGCTGGCCTTCGCCATCGGCGGCTGAAATCCGACGAAAGGTTCCGGCGGGATCGAGCACCACGTAGCGGCCCGGTCGCCACACCGG
>JBCCQU010000034.1:0-11720 GCA_039208875.1 Planctomycetota bacterium | reverse complement strand
TCAAGACCGGCGCGCGCGACGAGCCGGGCGATTTGATGGGCGTGAGCCACTTCCTTGAGCACATGATGTTCAAGGGCACGCACGACATCTCGGCTGACGAACTCAATCGCGGCTTCGATGATCTCGGTGCGCGACACAACGCGTACACGTCCAACGAGGTGACCTGCTTTTATGCACAGGTGATGCCGGAGCGGTTGGAGGCAGCCACGGATCTGCTCGGCCGGATGATGCGGCCGGCGTTGCGTGAAGCTGAGTTCGAGACCGAGAAAGGTGTGATTCTCGAAGAGATCGCGATGTATGCCGACAACCCGTTCTGGGTGCTGTACGAGGAGGCTGTGGATCGGCACTTCCGCCCGCACCCGCTGCGGCATCGAATTCTCGGCACGAACGAAACCATCACGGCGCTCACGCGCGATCAGATGGCGGGTTACTTCGAGTCTCGCTACGCCGCCGACGCGACGACGGTGTCGCTTGCGGGAGCGCTGGACTTCGACGTGGCGTGCGCGCAGATTGAGGCGTTGTGCGGCGGCTGGGCGGCGACGAATCAGAAACGGGATGCTGCGAAACCCGCGACAAATCAAGAGCGGTTCGGGATGAACGCTGCCAACGTGACGCATGGGTATGTGCTTGGGTTGTCGGACGGGCCGGCAGCCGGAGATGACCGCCGGTACGCGGCTGCGATGCTCGCGCAGGTGCTGGGCATGGCGGATAACTCGCGGCTGCACTGGTCGCTGATCGAGACCGGGCTCGCGGACGAATGCCTGGCGGCTTATGACCCGCAGGAAGGCACGGGCGTGTTCTACGTGTACGCATCGGCGGCACCGGACAGGCTCGAGGAAGTGACCGGCGTGATCACCAAAGAATGCACGGCTGCGGCAGACTCGCTGACCGAGGACGAGCTGTCGCGTGTGCGCAGCCGAATGGCGACCGCGGCATCACTGGAAGGCGAGCGGCCCGGTGATCGCATGCAGCAACTCGGGCGACGCTGGACGGCTCTTGGCCGCTACGAAACGCTGGAGGAGCGTCTGGAGAAGATCGAAGCTGTGACGCTGGACGATCTGCGGGCCGTCGCGAAGGACTTCCCCATGACGCCTGCGACGCTGGGCACGATGTTGCCAGAAAAGGCGTAACCGGTGATTGCTTAGGCGGCCTTGGCAACAAGGTCGGCAGACTTCGCGGTCGAACCGCCCGCAGCGCGAGCCGCGCGGAGTGCTGTGAACGCCCCGAGCACGAGTTGGCCGGGTGTGGTTGGCTTGTCGCCGTCGGTCGCGGACGTTGCGAGTCCGGCGCTGGCTGTGACCGTGACGCCTTCGGGCAGTTCCCACGTCGAGTTGGCTCGCGTGATCTCGGCGAACATGGTCTCGATGAGGCGATTGGCCTCGACGGAGCCGACGTCCGGCAGCACCACGCCGAAGGTCTCACGAGCGATTCGGCAGACGATGCCGCCGGCGGGCTCGAACATTTTCTTCATGACGACGGCCATGCCGATGAGGATTTCATCGCCGACGACCGGGCCGTGGTTTTCGATGATGTTCGCAAAGCGGTCGACGGCGACCTGCAGGATCGAGACGGGCTCGCCGCTCGTGGCTGCGATCGCCAGGCTGTGGCGAGTCGACTGCTCGAATGCCTCGGCGGACAGCGAGCCGGTCAGCGGATCGAACTCGTGCTTGGCGAGGATCGGCGACTCGCTGGCTGAGGAGGCAACGGAGGCACCATCGCCGGCGTTCCGCGAAATCTCGACGAGCTGCTTGCCGGCCTTCTGCACGATTTCTTCGGCGTCTTTGTAGCTGCCGGTATCAAGCTCGAGCAGCGATGCCATGTCGCGCGTTTCGCCGGTGACCTGCGAGACAACCTCGTCGACTTCGGAAACCGACAGACTGAACCACGCGTTTGCGCGCTCGTAGAGCTTGCGGAGGGCCGGGACCGGGTCTTCATCGGTCAGCACATCGTGCACAAGATTGCCGAGTGCAACGTGATGTACAAGCGGCACGCACTCCTGCGGCGCCGCGGTCGGACGCTCGTGGAAGCGAACGGGCAGCGTGAGCTCGTCGGGCAGTCGCCAGCGCCGGCAAAGGAGTGCACCGACATCTGGGTGATGGATCTCGAACGCATCAAGCTCGTACTTGGTGAGCTTGCGGTGATCGCCGTTGGTCTGCTTGAGCACCTCGACGTAGTCATCGCCGAAGGTGCAGAACATGGCCATCATGCCGATGTCCTGCAGCATGCCGCCGAGGAAGGCCTCATCGGCGTTGTCGCTCTTGAGTGCGGCCGCGAATTGCCGGGCACCGATGCCGGTGAACAGGCCGCGTCGCCAGTAAGCCTCGTAGTCGAAGTCGGCGTCTGGGCCGGTACCGATTGCGCTGACGAGCGAGAACCCGAGCACGAGGCTCTTGACCGGATTGAGCCCGAGCATGACGAGGGCTTTGTCGATGGTGCCGCAGGGCTGGCGTAGGCCGTAGAAGCTGGAATTCACCGTGCGGAGGATTTTGGCTGCGAGCGCCTGGTCGGCTTGGATGGTGCGCGCAAGCTCGCCCATCGATACATCCGGATCGCTGGTGAGCTCGATGACCTGCATCGCAACGGCCGGAAGGCTCGGCAATGAGGCGCATGACAAAATTTCTTCGAGTGCACCGGGACTCACGTTCGCTCCCGCCCGCGGCCGGGCCTTTTTTCACGTAATCCGATGGAGACATCGGCATCGCGGACACCCCCCATGAGGACCGGAAGCGAATACGGGCTATGTCCCGGGGTGCTCACCGGCAGCCGGGCCGAACGCCCGGAGCATGGAGGGCGATGAGCTGAATTGCCGTCCGAGAACCCACGCGAGGTAGCGGTCGAGCAGCGCGATCGCTCGCGATGCGGCGCTCGCGTCGGTCGGCATGGCTCCGGCTGCGAGGTCGTGGACAGCTGCGATGGTCGACTGCCGAGCGCGCCAGACGGCATCCGGTCCAGCCGGCCCGGGGTCGCTGACCAATCGGCCGGCAGCGGCATCGAAGCCGACGACATCGCCGGCTCGGTCGGGTGGCGTGAGATCGGGCGAGTGGCCGGTGTCGTTGAGCGTGGCCCATTGCAGGAAAAGCACGAGCGAAGCCGGGGGCAGATCGCTGGCTGAGAGCGCACGGCACGCGTCGAGATGCAGCGACGGATGCGGGTCGCCCTCGGACAACGCTGCCCCGAGCACCTCAGCCACATACGTCGCGGCGGTGAAGCGGAGCCAATCGGTGCGGATGTGGGCGAGTGGCTCGCGGAGATCCCACGCGATGAGTTGCGTGAGGCCGGTGGTCGGCTTGATGATGAGCTCGGCCTCGCCGGTGGTCAGGGCTTCGATGCCGCCGCTGAACGGGCTCTTGTCGCGTCGCGATCCCTTGGCGAGCACACGCAGCAGCCCGTGCTCGTGGGTCAGCAGAAGGGCTGTCTGGCTGGTCTCCGACCAAGGCCACTGCCGAATGCACAAGGCTTGATCGGTGACGACGGGCACGCGTGCGAGGGTAGCGGCGTGGGCTATGCTCGCCCATGCGCTTCACGCTGATCGATGCCGTGCTTGACATCTCCGCCGACCGGATCATCGCGTTGAAGAACGTGAGCGCGGCGGAGGAATACCTCGGCGATCACTTCCCGACGTTCCCGGTGCTGCCGGGCGTGTTCATGCTCGAGACGATGGTGCAGGCCGCGCGTCGGCTTGAGGCGAGCCGGGGCGGTGAGCCTCGCCTGGTTTTCGGATCCGCGCGGGCGATTCGCTACGGCACGTTTGTGCCGCCGGGCTCGTCGCTCCGGGTCGAGATCGACCGCGTGGGCGACGGCGACGACGGCGAGGTGCAGTTCAAGGGCCGCGGGTTCCGGATTGACGGCGCGACGATCGCGGGCGACGACGCCGAGCCGATGGTGGCGGTTTCTGGCCGGTTCTCGCTGCGTCCGATGCGGCTCGTGGGCGGGCACGACGTCGTCGGCTACCATCACGGCTCCGAACTGACGACTGAGAGGCCCGGATGAACCGCGACGAGATTCTCGATAAGGTCCGTGAAGTGCTGGTTGATGCGCTCGCGGTCGATGACGACGAAGTGACGCCGACTGCCACGCTGCGTGGCGACTTGGGCGCTGAGTCGATCGACATGCTCGACATCACCTTCAAGCTCGAGCAGGAGTTCGACTTCAAAGTGGCTGAGGGCGAGATGATTCCGCAGAACGCTCTGCAAGACCCCGAGTTTGTGCAGAAGGGCGCGATCACCGACAAGGGCATCGCCGAGCTCAAGACGCGGATGCCCCACTTTGATTTCGACAAGCTCGGCAGCCAGCCGACGGTCGAGACGCTCATGAACGCATTCACCGTCGACACACTGGTGAACTTCGTCGAGCGCAAGCTCGCGGCCGCTGCCTAAGCCGTGCGCTGGCTCTGGATCGACCGCGTCATCAGCATCGAGCCGGGCGAACGGCTTGTTGCGGTGAAGAGCGTGTCGCTGGCTGAGGAACATCTGCACGATCACTTCGCAGCCGACGACCACGGCGATGCGCTGCCGGTGATGCCGGGCTCGCTCGTTGTCGAGGGCATCGCGCAGAGCGCGGGAATTCTTGTCGGCCACGCGGAAGGCTTCCGCGACAATGTGATCCTGGCGAAGCTCAATAAGGTGTCGCTGGAGCGTGACGCGACGCCGGGCTGCACGATCCGATACACCGCGACGATCACGCAGCGATCGCCAATGGGTGCGTCGGCGACCGTTACCGCTGAGATCTTGGATCACGGCGACGCGGACCGTGGCTATGTGCCGCTCGGAGAGGCGGACCTCGTGTTCAGCCACCTGCCGAACAGCAGCGACGAGATACCCGAGCACAACTTTGTGTTCGGCGAGCAATTCCGCACGCTGCTGCGGACCAGCGGCGTGACGTGGGATCAGCCTGCGTGAGCGCCCGCGCATGCGCACAGTGATAGCTTGAAGCTATGTGCGGCATCGCTGGCATCTTGCGGACTCACCTTGCTGGCGACGTCGTCCCGCCTCCTCTGGAAGCGATACCCGAAGCCTGGCTCGACGTCCTCGACGACGGCATCAAGCATCGCGGGCCAGACGGGCAAGGCCGGTTCCGTGATCGGGCTGTGCGCGCCGACGGCGTGACGGTCGATGTCGCGCTCGTGCATCGCAGGCTCAGCATCATCGACCACGAGGGCGGGCACCAGCCGATGGTGCACGACGGTGAGCGGCTGCGGCCCGACCTGACATATCAGCGCGGCGAGACGCCGGTGATCGCCAGCGAGGCCGAGCCGGATAGGCCGTTGGTGACGGTTGTGTTCAACGGCTGCATCTACAACCACCGCGAGCTGCGCACAGAGCTTGAAGCGCTCGGGCATCGCTTCGAAACCGACCACAGCGACACCGAGGTGCTGGTGCACGGCTGGCGGCGATACGGGCTCTACCTGCAAGATGAACTCGACGGCATGTACGCGTGGCTGGCGTGGGATCGAGCGACCGGACAACTCCACATCAGCCGTGACCGAAGTGGTGAAAAGCCAATCTACGCGGCCTATCCATTGAAGCCATACAACGTTCACGTGCTCAGCAGTGTCTACGCGGGGTTGATGGCGTTGCTCGGCCCGATCCCCACCACGCCGCCACGAGACAACCTCGTGATATCTGGCAGGGCGGGGATGCTAGATGACTGGATGATCAAAGGCGCTGCTGATAAGCCGCCGCAGGACATCGTCGAACATCTTGCCCCCGGCGTCACAGCTTCAGTCGATGAAGTGCCCGTTTACGGCGAAGCACCGGAGCGCGAAGGCACCACGCGAATCGGCAGTGGCACGCTCCGTGAGGCCGTCATATCCCGCCTTGAAGCCGACGTACCGATCGGCGTTTTTCTGTCGGGCGGGATCGACTCGGGCTTGATCGCTGCGATCGCGAAGAAGCATCGGCCGGATATCAAAGCCTTCACGGTGCGCATGCCGGAGGCTGCGTTCGACGAGAGCGAGGACGCAGCAGAGACCGCCCGGGGAATCGGCATCGATCACACGATCCTTGACTGCGACGCGACGAATGCCGCGGATGATCTGGTGATGCTCACTCAGCAACTCGGCCTGCCATTGGGCGATAGCTCGCTCCTGCCAACGTACTGGGTGTGCAAGGCTGCGCGCGAGCATGTCAAGGTCGCGCTGTCTGGCGACGGCGGCGATGAACTCTTCGGCGGCTATCGGCGGCACGCGATCCATCCGATGCTGAATAGGTGGCGGCGAGTGCTCCGGCTGATTCCCGATGCGCTGCTGAGCAAGCGCAGGCCGGGCGGTTGGTCGACGGAGCTCGCGAGGCTGGCGGTGGCTGCGCGGCACAGCGGGTACGAAGAGTTGCTGTCGATCTTCCCGACGCCCGAACTGCAGCGACTCGTGCCAATGGTGGACGGCAAACCGACCGAGCATGCGAAGTTTCGTGCCGTCGACGATCCGCTCCGACACGACTTGCAGCACTACCTGCCCGACGACCTGCTCCGCAAGACCGACACGGCGAGCATGGCGGTCGCGTTGGAAGTGCGATCGCCGTTCCTCGCGAAAGACGTTGTAGAGTCTGCGCTTCGCACGCCTCTCGATGAGACGATGCCGAACGGCGAACGGAAAGGCCTGCTCAAGAACATCGCACGGCAGTACCTGCCGGATCACGTTGTCGATCGGCCGAAGCGTGGCTTTGCCATCCCGATCGGCGAGTGGTTCCGCACGGACTTCGGTAGCCTACGCGTACTGCTGCGTGATCATCTCGAATCAAGCGAGCCGTACCCGGGGCTGGCTGAGGCCGGTGTCGAGATCGACATGACGAATGTGCGACGCCTGCTGCGCGAACACGACGACGCCGGCGGTCGATCGCTCAATCCGTGGAAGGGCCGCGATCACAGCCAGCGGCTGTACATGCTGCTCGTGCTTTCGATCTGGTGCAAGTGGCTCGAGTCGATTAGTTCGGAGCAGTCGCCGTAGCTTTCCGCTTTCGGCCGTTGAGCAGCCAACCGATCGGCGTGTGACGAACAAAGACTTGGTAGCTCAAAAGCAGTGTAATCGTCGCGACGATGACGATGGCGGCGTACTCGATGCCAATGGACAGGCTGGTGTCGCGAGCGATGCTCTGCAGCCAGACGATCAGCGGCAGGTGCACGAGGTACAGCCAATACGACGAATCAGACAGGTAACGCACCCACGGGCGGTATCGCTGCAGTGCACGCTCGAAGATGGCGATCGCGGTGAAGATCGCGAGCCACACGAACGCCGCTTGACCAACGACGCTGATGACGCGGCGGGCCGTTTCGCTCGGCATGAGCTGCGTGGCCCAAGGCTGCATGCCGGAGAGCGGCGCCGTGATGAGGAACACAATTGTCGCCGCGATCAACGGCCACCAAATGCGTGGCGAAAGCCTGCGCGACGTACCGAGCCGGTTGTGCATCAGTGCGCCGACGCTGAAGAACAGCGTGTAATACGCGAGCACGGGAACGTCCGGCCAGATCGCAGCCGCGGTGTCCGGGCCGAACCCGGGCGTCGAGATGCCGGAGTCCATCGCTGCCTGAGCGGCGAGCGCGAGCGGGAACACCCACACCATGCACGCGGGCCACGCGAACCAGCGATCGGCGAGCGGCAACCGCGGCATGCGTTGCGTGATTGCTGTGAACACGAGATAGCCGGCGACGATCAGGCAGAGGTAGTGCAGAAACCACAAGTGCGCGAGGATCGGCACATCGAGCACGAAGCGAATCAATTGCTGCAGTTGCTCAGCGGGCGTCGGCTGATACACGACGACGCCTTCGTCGGCGAACAACTCGACGATCTCGGCCCGGCCTCGCTGCACGTCTTCGAACTCCATCGGCACACGCAGCAGCCCCGCGATGTACTCGGTGAGCTCGCGATCGTGCCGGGTGCTGTCGGCCGGGGTTTCGCCGTTGTCATTTCGCACGGCCGGATCCGCACCGCGATCGAGCAGCAGCCGGACCGTCTCGGCTTGGCCGAAGAACGCAGCCGAGTGCAGTGGTGTGTTGCCATCGTCATTGGTCGCGTTGGCGTCAGCGCCGGCGTCGATAAGCGCTTCGACTGCCTCGGTCTGGCCGAACATCGCAGCCCACATCACCGGAGCGACGCGGAACAGCGGATCGACCGCGTTGGGATCGACGCCCGCTGCGACCTGCTCGGCGATGACTTCGACATTGCCGGCTGCCGAGGCCGACCAGATGTCGTTACCGGTCGGCGCGTCGGCGACTTGCTCCCGTTCGTTGCCGGCTCGCTGGAAGGCGAAGTGCGTCAGCGGCACGATCGTGACCAGACCGATCACGAACGGCAGCGCGATCCGCAGCGACCGATTCAACGCGGTGCGCAGCCAGCCTCGACGCCGGATGAGCAACGCTGTGAAATAGCCGCTCAGCAGGAAAAACAGCGGCATGCGGAAGCCGTGGATCGCGCCGACCATTGCATTGAGCAGCAGCGAGTCTTCGCCGTCGCGGACTGGCCAGAAGCCATCGATGTAGCTCAGCGCAGCGTGCAGCACGATGCCGAGGAGCATCGCTGCGGCGCGCAGTGCGTCGATATCGTGCCGACGGGCGGACGAAGAGGGATCGGCGCGATCGCTGGTCAGAATTCGATACCAACCGTGGCGTAGTAATCGAGATCGTTTCGTCGGTCGCCCTCGTTCGGCCGACTGTCGTAACGGTCCTCGATGCCGAGCTTGAAGTACAGGCCGATTTCTTCATCGAGCAGCACCCTGAGGTGTGCATCGGTCTCGAAGCGGTACGGCCCGATGCGATCAAGGGCCGGGTACAAATCGAAGTGCCAGTTGAAGTCGGTCTTCTCGGTGAACTTGTGCTCGAGATCGAACCCAAGGATGCCTTCAGGCACCCACCGGTCGGGCTCGCCGCCGAATTCGCGGGTGGCCTGGGCACCAGCGCGGAGCACAAACAGCGTCCTGTCGTTGTCGATCACTTCGTAGCCGACGCCGCCACCGATCGAGACGCGTTGGTCAAACTCCTGAAACTCGTCGAGCTCGAATTGGCCTCTCGCGAAGTAACGCCACGGTGATTCCGGCAGCAGCCAGTCGTTGCGGGCTCGGGCGATGAACCTGTTGGCGGTTTCGTCGCCGTCGTCGGTCTCGAGGCGGTAGCGTGCAGTAAAGCGGGTGAGCAGGCGTTCGGTCTCGCGCTCGAGCACGCCGTTGGCGAAGATGTTGAGGCTCTCGCTGTTGCCCGACGAGCCATTGAGGCCGACATCGGCGGCGACCGTCCAGCCGTCGAAGAAGCCGGGCGGGGGCTCCTCGATTTGGAGTTCGAGTGGGTCGGGCGTGGCAGGGTCGACCGCGACGTTCGCGTCCTGGCTGCTGGCAAATCCTGTGCAGGCGGCGAGCGCGAGCAGCGCTCCGGCCGCGAATGATCTCGGCATCTTCGTCTTCCTTTTGTTTATTGGACCCGGAGACGCGAGCGTATCGATCTCGCAGCGGCGTGCCGAGCCGTAGTTTGACGGTAGGATTTGGACCCGCGATGGCACGCGGACCGATGGACATCACATGCCAGATTCGACCCGCCGACGCTTCCTGATTTCTTCTGTCGCTACCGGTGCTGCGCTCACGCTGGCGGGCTGTGCCTCGTCGCGTTCGAGCCGCCGGGTTGCGCCGCCGCCGTCGCTGCCGTCCAGGACGCATACCGGCGCGACAGCCTCGACGATCCCGCCGCGAACGACCAATGGCGGCTTCGTGAGCCATCGCCCCGACTGGCTCGACGACTACCTCGAAGGCACCGCCACGCCTGCGGTCGGCGTCATCTCCCGTTCCGAGTGGGCGAAATTTGGCCCGAATCGCTCGCTCGCCAACTTGATGACCAAGATCACCCGGCTGACAATTCACCACGACGGGATGCAGCCGTTCACGTCGAAGTCGAGATCTGCCGCGGCGAGTCGCCTTGAGAGCATCCGCCGCAGCCACGCCGGCAGCGGCTGGGCCGACATCGGCTACCACTACGTCATCGATCCCGCCGGCCGTATCTGGCACGCTCGGCCCGAGTCGCTGCAGGGTGCGCACGTGAAGAGCCACAACGCCGGCAACATCGGCATCATGGTGATGGGCAACTACGAGCGCCAGACGCCGACTCGCGAGTCTGTGCAGGCACTGCGCGCCATCGTGACCGATCGCATGGCGGCACACCGCATTTCCAAGAGCCGCATCCACACGCACCGCGAGCTCGGTTCGACCGCGTGCCCGGGCCGATCGCTGCAGGCCGCAATCAACGACATGCGCAGCTCACTGGCCTGACAGCAGGCAACGGACGGTTAGGCCTCGTCCGTCTTCCGCTCGCCGAAGATCGCAGAGCCGACGCGCACGATGTTCGCGCCCTCCTCGATGCCGACCTCGAAGTCACCGCTCATCCCCATGCTGAGAATGTTGAAGCGGCCTTCACCGGCTCCGTCGTCACGCAGCTCAGTGAACAACTCGCGACAACGCGCGAACGCTGCACGCGAGTTCTCGGGATCGGGCGAGTACGCAGCCATCGTCATCAGGCCGCGGCACTGGACGTACGCCATCGAATCGATCTGCTCGACAAGCGCAGACGTCGCCGCGATCGGGCAGCCGTACTTCTGCTCTTCGCCGGTGCAGTTGACCTGCACGAGCACCTCGATATCGCGCTCGGCTTTCACTGACAGCGACTGCAGTTCTTCAGCCAGCCGCAGCGAATCCACCGAGTGAATCAGTCGGCAATGGTCGACGACTTTGCGGGCCTTGTTGCGTTGCAGATGGCCGATCATGTGCCAGCGCACCGCATCGGCATCGGCAGCCGCGGAGCCGGGCGTGGCTTGCAACGGCGACTTCGCACCGGCCCGCGAGCCGAGCGTCGCCTTCAGCTCGACGCGCTTCCCGTCGCGCAGCACCGCGATGTCGATGGTCTGGCCGGGGCGGTGGTCGCGCAGCACGAACGTCATGTCGTAGAGGTTCTGGATCTCGACCCCCGCCATCTCGACGATCACGTCGCCGCCACGCATCCCTGCCCGATCCGCCGGCCCCTCCGACCGCACGTCCGACAACAGCACGCCCTCGCCCCCCTCGGACAGCGTCATCGCCGACATGTCGGGGATGGTGCCGAGGTACGCGCCGCGGCTCCGCGAGTCGCCGGCCATGCGCGGGCCGGCCGACGACCGCACGTAGGTCAGCCGATCGGGACGGGTCGCGAGCACCTCGGTGAGATCCACGAGCAGCCCCGTCACCGCCGCACCTCCCTCGAGGTTGAGGGTCTCGATGTCGTCGTCGGGGGTGTGGTAGATGTCGTGGGTGCCCGAGAACAGGTGGATGACGGGCAGCTTCTTCTCGTAGAAGCTCGTGTGGTCGCTGGGCCCGTAGCCATCACCGCCCATCGCGAGCGACAGCCCGTGGGTCTCGCCGATGGGGGCGAGGATCTCCCGCCACTCCGGGGCGGTGTCGGCGCCGAGGGCCTGCAGGGCGCCGTCGCGCACGCGTCCGACCATGTCGAGGTTCACCATGGCGGTGGTGCGCTCGTGGGGGAAGACTGGGTTGTCGGCGTAGAAGGCAGAGCCGCCGAGACCGATCTCCTCGGCGGTGAACGCCAGCCCCACGATGGTGCGCCGGTCCTCGCCGAGCTCCGCCTTCGCGAGCCGCGCCATCGCGCACACCATCGCCGCGGTGCCGCTCGCGTTGTCGTCGGCCCCGTTGTGGATCGCCCGCACGTCGGGCCGCATCGAGCCCTGACCGCCGTAGCCGAGGTGGTCGTAGTGCGCGCCG
>JBCCQU010000033.1:0-11743 GCA_039208875.1 Planctomycetota bacterium | reverse complement strand
GACACGGTTATTCGCAGCGACACGCCGTACCACATTCATAACCGCGGCCAGTCTCGACGCGTCGCAGCAATAGACGGTGCCACTGGGGCAGCAGCCTTAACGGTCGGCACCCGCTACGACCTCGGCGAAGATCATCAGTGGATTCTCGAGCCCGCAGGCGGAAGCCGCTACCACATCCGGTCCGTACTCGACGGCCGATTGCTCAGCGAAAGCAACGGCACACCTGTTCTCGTGCCCGCCGAACTCGAAGGGCCCTCCACAATCTTCTCGCTCACCCAATCACAATACGGCTGGTTCTACCTCACGCACGCAGCCACCGGTCAACGCCTCCGGTCCACACCCAGCCTCACTTTCGCCCCGGGCTCACGCACCAACAACGACACACAATGGCGTTTCATCCCGGTGTTCGAAGGCCCTCCCGGCCCGCCGCGTGCACTCACCGCGTCGGCCTCCATCAACAGTGTCGAACTCAACTGGGCCGACCACGGCTTCCGTGACCTCACCGGCTTCCGAGTGTCGCGTGCTATAGGAAACGCAGCTCCAATAGTCATCGCAAGCGACATCACAGTTTCGTCGTACACCGACACGGACTTCATTGTCGGCTCAGCCACCTACAGCGTCACCGCATTGGGCGATACCGGCGAGTCGCTTCCGTCCGACTCGGTTGCCGTCTGCCTGCTCGATATCGACAACGACAAAGTCGTTAGTGCATCCGACATCACAGCTGCGGCGAGCGTTGTCGATAGCGACGACTCGCTCAACTATCTCGACCTTGTCACCTTCTTCGACGCGATCGAAGCCGGGTGCCCGTGATGCGATCAACACTCTGCAGAACGGTCGCCGCGTGTCTCGCCACGCTCACTGTCGCATGCTTCGCGAGCCAGAGCAAAGCCCTCCAGCCCGCAGCACTCATCGAGAATCTCACCCCCGAGCAAGCCGCTCGCTACGAGATCTTCGATAACTTCCGCATCAACGGCGTATGCGGCACAAGCAATCTCGAACTCGCCAAGCAATTCGGCATCAACACTATCCGTGGCTACACGATCAACCTCCGCGAAGACGGCACCATCAAAACCCTCGACGAAGCACACGCCCTCGGCATGAAGGTCATTGTCAGCGAGTGGATGCCGCACCACGGCGAGAACACAGGCCGCGACGGCGCGAAGTGGAACTTCGATTACACCGCCAACATCGACGAACGCCTCGCCAAGTTCACCGAAAAGGTCGACGCCATCGGCGATCATCCCGCGATCCTCATGTGGGGCCTCGGCAACGAAGTCCATCTCGATCGCGAATACCTCGAATACGTCAACCTCATGAGCCTCGCGATCCACGAGCGTTTCCCGCTCGCGATCACCAGCCTCACGATGATCAACGCGAAGCCCGACAACATCCGCAAGATCGCCGAGTACGCGCCCGATCTCGACGTCATCGGTGTGCAGTCGTACAGCCTCGGCGCCGTCCGCGGCGGCATCCGAAACATGGAAGAGCACTGGGGCAAGCCGTACTACTATTCAGAGTTCAACGGCAAAGGGCCGTGGAACTTCCAAAAAACCACGTGGGGCTCGGCCTACGAAGACCTGCCCGCCCAACGCTCAAGCGACATCAAAGCCTGCCTTGAAGCCTTCGATGATGCCCCTCGCTGTCTCGGCTCAACCGCATTCGTCTGGGGCCACTTCGGCGTGCAACGGCCGTCATATTTCAGCCTGCTGCTCAGCCATCACCCCGGCGGTTTCGATGCCGCGGAACGTGCCGGCATCAGCACCGAACCCCTCATCACTTCGCTCACCGGCATCCATGGCGAGTCCGAACTCACCGTGGCGCCCGGCGAGCAGTTCAGTGTTCGAGCCACAGCAACCGATGCCGACGATGACAACGTCCGTCTCGTCTACTGGATCATCGGCAAGCCCGGCGGCCGATACATAGCCGTCTCCGGACCGATCGACGCCAACGACGACGGCGTTGCACAACTCATCGCAGCGAACTCTCCTCGCGACGATTGCCTCGTCATGGTCTACGCCCTCGACGACAACGGCGGAGCCTCCGCCACCACCATCCCCGTTCGCTTCGCAGACTGAGCCGCAGCGATGCGCCGTCAAGCCTCTGATTTCATCCAAGGAGACTCGTATGCGTTGCCAAATCCGCTGCTTCGCGTTCGTCTTCGGGCTGTTCGCAGCAGTCACAGCCCCCGCTGCAACCACGACCGACAGCGATGACATCGCGAGCCAATACAAAGCCGAAGGCTACGAACTCGTTTGGCACGACGAATTCAATAAGCCCGGTCAGCCCGATCCAGCCAATTGGACGTACGAAACCGGCTTCGTCCGAAACAACGAAGCCCAGTTCTACCAACCAAGCAACGCCTTCGTCGACGACGGCTTACTCGTGATCGAGGCCCGACGCGAAACCGTCGATAATCCCGCGCACGATCCGAGCTCAAACAACTGGCGGCAACAGCGAAAGCAAAGCGAATACACCTCCGCATCGGTCACCACCCGCGGCTTGCACGACTGGACCTTCGGCCGATTCGAAATGCGAGGCCGCATCGACATCCGCCCAGGCCTCTGGCCCGCATGGTGGACCGTCGGCTCCAACCAGCCATGGCCCTCCTCCGGCGAGATCGACATGATGGAGTACTACCGTGGCATGCTTCTCGCCAACGCCTGCTGGAAAGCCGACGACGATCGCAGATGGTCCGCCAAGTGGGATGCCACCCGCCATCCGATCGAAGACTTCAAGCCCGATCCAGATCAGCCCGGCGATACATGGACCGAGCAGTTTCACACATGGCGCATGGATTGGGACGAAGAGCAAATCGTCCTGTCCGTTGATGGCAACGTGCTCAACACCATCGACCTCACCGAGACCATCAACCCAGATGGCAGCAACCCATTTCATCGACCGCACTACATGATTGCCAACGTCGCCATCGGTGGCGACAACGGTGGCGACCCGAGCCACACCGACTTCCCCGCACGCTACGAGATAGATTGGATACGCGTTTACCAGAAGCCCGAGCACCAAATACAACCTTCTGCAGACGCTGACAACGAAACAAGCGACACACATGAGGATCAACAGCATGACGACTGACCGAACGCCTCATCTTTTGGCAGTACTCCTCGCGTGCATCGCTGCCATCTGCTGCAGCCCGGCACTAGGCAAGCCCGACATCGTCATCATCCTCACCGACGACGCGGGCTACGGCGACTTCGGCTTCACCGGCGGCACACTCCTCGAAACGCCAAACATCGATCGCATCGCAAACGAGGGCGTTCGGCTCACGCAGTTCTACACGACGGCATCTGTCTGCAGTCCGTCGCGGGCCGGCTTCATCACCGGCCGCTATCAGCAACGCTTCGGCCATCACTCCAACCTCACCGGACAAGCAGCACGTCGCGGCCTCGGACTGCCAACATCCGAGCGCACGATCGCCGACCACCTCAACGCTCACGGCTACCACACCGGCATCGTCGGCAAGTGGCACCTCGGCGAAGCACCCGAACTCGTGCCAACCGCCCGCGGCTTCGACGAATTCGAAGGCCTTGTCGGCGGCAGCAGATCCTTCTACGCCATCGAGTCGCGCGACCCGATCCGCAGCATGCAACGCCGCACACCGACCACCGAGTCCAAGTGGTTTGACGAAGCCGGCACCGATGGCTTCTATGTCACCGATTGGACCGGCGACCGCTCCGTCGACTTCATCTCGCGTCACGCTTCGAGCGACGATCCGTATTTCCTGTTCGCGTCGTTCACCGCGCCGCACACGCCGATGCACGCCAAGGCGGACGACCTTGCCAAGTTCTCCGATGTCGCGCCCGAGCGCCGACGCATCTACGCAGCCATGATGCTCTCGCTTGATGAAGCAGTCGGCGACATCCTCGACGCCGTCGATGCGAGCGGTGAAGCCGACGACACTATCGTCATGTTCTTCAACGACAACGGCGGAGCCACCAACAACGGCTCTGACAACGGTCGCTACCGCGGCATGAAGGGCAGCAAGTGGGAGGGCGGCGTCCGCGTGCCGGCCGCGATTCGTTGGCCCTCCGCATTCGTCGCCGGCGCTGACTACCACAACATCGTCTCCGCCATGGACTTCGCAGCCACAGCCATCGCCGCCGCCGGCGGACCGCTCGAAGACGCGATGCCGCTCGACGGCCTCGACCTCACCCCCGCACTCAGCTCAGACGCCGCACTCGATGAGCCAATCCGCGACACGCTCTTCTGGAAGCGTGGACCCGCCGGCTCGGTCCGCAGCGGGCCGTGGAAGCTCATCTTCACCGACGCAACAGACCCGGTTCTCTACCACATCCCCGCCGATCCGAGCGAGACCATCGATCTCGCAAGCGAGCAGTCCGAAGTCGTCGAGCGCCTGATGACCCAGTACGAAAGCTGGGTCGCCGAGCATGTCGACGCCATCTGGACCGAAGGCGACAAGTGGGAGAACTACCAGCGCCGCAAGCACAACCGGGAGCTCTTCGGTCGGCCCGCCGAACGCCGCTTTCCGTGACGTAGCTCCTCAGTTCGTATGCTCCGCGGCGCATGCCGCACCAACCTTCCATCCGCGACGACGTCGCTGATGATCAACAGCTGCTCGATGCCATTGCCGCGACCGATGAGCACACCGACGACGCGATCGAAGCGCTCTACCAGCGATATCGCCAATGGGCCCTCGATCTCGCGTTATCCATGACCCGCGACGACGCAGCCTCGCTCGACGCTTGCCAAGACGCGTGGATGGAAGCGATCAAGCGAGCTCGCCGCGGCGTCACGTTGCGCGCTCGCTTCACGACATTCCTTTACAAGTACGTCAAGCACGCCGCTCTACGCGCCAAGCGATCCCGCCCCATCACATCAGAAGCACCGGACCCCGTAGCAACGCCGTCGCCGGCCAACCCCGACCTCACCAGCATCCACGCCGCGCTTGATCGTCTCAAGCCTGCCCACGCCGAGGTCCTCCGCCTCCGCTATTGGCACGATCTCACCGACCGCGAAATCGCCATCGCTCTCGGCAAGCCGCTCGGCACCGTCAAGGGTCGCCTCCGCAAAGCGATCGCCCGACTCGAAGAAATTCTGAAATCCGCGTGATCCAAACCGCCGCGGGCAGCACTTCAGCGATGAGAACAGCGATGCCGACGCCAAACCGCGACAACCTGTCATCTCCCGTCGACCACGCGATGCGATCGTCTCGCTCGAGTTTCGATCCTGCCGACATCCCGCCGGGGTACGACACGCAGCTCATCGCTCGCTTGCAAGCCCAGGCTCCGCGTCGTCAGCACCCGGTGTTCCGCTGGGCTGCCATGGGGGGCACCCTGGCCACCGCCGCCGTTGTCAGCCTCGTCGTCATCGGCCCGCTTGGCTCCGCAAGGCGTGCGCCGCCGACGGTCGCCGATCGTGCGCTCAACCCGCGAGATATCAATCGCGACGGCGTCGTCGACATCCTCGATGCACACGCGTTGGCATTGTCACCCGAGCCGATCCTTGCCGACGGCACCACGCCCGCGGACATCCGAGACGCGCTCGTCGAACTCACCGGCGACAGCGGGGGCGAGGCATGATGCGCTGGCTCGCGTCCGTTTCCGTGATCCTGCTCGCCGCAGCCGCTGTGCTCATGGCCGCGTGGTCAGAGCCCACCGATCAACAAGCCATGACCGGCTTCGTGCGCATCGAAGTCATGATCAACCCCGCCGATGCCGCAGCACGCGTCGGCTCCTACCAAGCCGAACTCACGCTTACGCACGCCGCAGGTGAAGTGTTACTCGCGGGCGTCTCAGGCGGTGAAGGCGTCTTCAAAGCCCCGCCAGCGTACGACCCCGCAGCACTCCACAGTGGTGCCGGACCAGAGCGCGTCATCATCGCCGACTTCGCAGCAACCGACGATCCCAGCCCCGGCCCGGTCGTCGTTGCCGTGCTCGATGCCATGCTGCCCGCGGGTGGCACGAGCACAGACCTCGTCATCAACGCCAGACTCAAAGCCGCGGGTAACGAGCGGGCCGAGCCCATCGCAGCCGACCTGTCCACCCGCGTGCTCATCCCAGAACTCGCACCAGCCGACCGCTGAAGTCACACTTGGAGCCGACGATGCAACGCCGCCGCTTCCTGCCGAACTCGCTCAGCGCATGGGCCAAGCTCAGCGCCGTCTCGCTTGCACTGCTGATCGTGACCGGCATCGCGCTCCTTCCGGCATGCGCGAGTGTTGCAGGTACCGCTGTCCCGCGATCGGCTGTACCGTCTGCTGGCGTACCTTCGATCGTCGGCAATGACATCACATTGGGTGCGGCTGAGCGCAATATCCATCGCTTGGGCTTCTCCGCGACCACACTGGATTCAATTGCCTTGGGCTCGCAGCCCACCGCCTTCATCCCCGGCGAAGAGCTCTGGATCATCAGCCAACCGGACACGCCCATCGCCGAGCCGGATGCCGAAACGCCGCGCACCGTCATGCTCCTCGCGTGCGTGCCGGTCGATGGCGACGACAGCCAGGAAGTCCAAATTCCGGTCCCGCTAAAGCACACCAAAGTCGAGGCCGAAATCACCGGCTATATCGCATCGGTCGGCGTCAAGCAGACCTTCCACAACCCCTACGACGCCAAGATCGAAGCCGAGTACGTCTTCCCGCTGCCGCACAACGCGGCGGTCAATGGCTTCGTCATGACCGTCGGCGAGCGCACGATCCGCGGCGTCATCCGCAAACGGGAAGAGGCCGAGAAGATCTACAACGCTGCGCGCGCCGCGGGCCACACCGCGTCACTCCTCACGCAGCAACGGCCCAACATCTTCACGCAACGCGTCGCAAACATCGAGCCCGGCAAGACCATCGACATCGACATCACCTACTTCAACACGCTCACCTACAGCGACGGCTGGTTCAGCTTCGTCTTCCCCATGGTCGTCGGCCCGCGATTCAACCCGCCCGAGACCATCACCCGCGGCGACGCCATCATCGCAAAACCACGCGGCAAAGTCGACCCACGCCCCGTCAATACCGAGGCGCAATACCTCGCCCCAAACGAACGCAGCGGCCACGACATCGCCATGACAGTCCGCCTCGATGCGGGCGTCCCGATCGAATCGCTCCGCTCCGCCAATCATCGCACCAACGTCACCAGCCGCCACGAGACCGGTGCGACGGTCACGCTCGCTGATGGCGCCACCATCCCGAACAAAGACTTCGTGCTGCAATACAAGGTCGCGAGTGACGAAATCAAAAGCGGCATGCTCGTCACCCGCGATGGCACCACCGACGGCGGCTACTTCACGCTGCTCGTCATGCCGCCAGCCTCACTCACCGACCATGCGCGCACGCCGCTGGAGATGGTCTTCGTCCTCGACACGTCCGGCAGCATGTCCGGTCAGCCCATCGCGCAGTCCAAGCACGCAATGCACGCTGCACTCGACCGCCTCGATGAACGCGACACGTTCCAGATCGTGCGCTTCAGCGACGCAGCCTCGACACTCAGCGAGCGACCGCTGCAAGCCACGGGCGCCAACGTCGACCGCGGCAAGCGATACGTTCGCAACCTCAGCGGCGGCGGCGGCACGCACATGATGGCCGGTGTCGAAGCATCGCTCGGCTCCGAGCCAGACCCCGAGCGCCTGAGAGTCGTCACCTTCCTCACCGATGGCTACATCGGCAACGAAGCGCGGATCCTTCGCGCCACCCACGGCAAGCTGGATGACGCCCGCGTCTTCTCCTTCGGCGTCGGGTCCGCACCCAACCGCTACCTTATGAACCGGATGGCAAGCCTCGGCCGCGGTGCCGCGGCGTACATCGGCCCGAACGAGCAAGGCCGCGAAGCCATGGAGAGCTTCTTCGACCGCATCGCCTACGCATCCCTCACCGATATCGAAGCCGACTTCGGCCCGCTGCAGGGCGTCGAGTTCTTTCCTGAGCGCATCCCCGATCTCTACGTCGGCAGGCCAATCATCATCACCGGCCGCTCTACCTCCGGCTACGCAGCCATCACCACTGGCAACGCTTCCGTCCGGCTTGTAGGTCGGGCCGGCACCAGCGAAGCCTCTGTCTTCGCACCGGTATCCATCGCGACCGACAAGACCGCACCCGCAATGGGGTCAGTCTGGGCTCGCAGCAAGATCCGAAGCCTCAGCGATCGCCTCATCATCGCCGGGCCATTGGAGGGCGCGGCTTTCGGCGCACAGATCGAGACGGTCGCGCTGCAGCACAGCCTCATGTCGGCCTACACGTCCTTCGTGGCTGTGGATTCCTCACGCGTCACGGCCGGCGATGTCGGCTATACCGTTGCGGTGCCGGTGCCTGTTCCCGATGGCGTCCGCTACGAGACCACGATCGGCTCAAGCGTCAGCCCCGCCCTTGACTCGGGTGGCTAACGCCGCGTGAGAAATGACCCCTGCGGGATTCGAACCCGCGTTACTAGGATGAAAACCTAGTGTCCTGGACCAGACTAGACGAAGGGGCCGTCAGCATTGCGAATGCCGATGCAAACCAGCGTTACGCAACGCTCCAAGGGTAGCAGGCAACCGCACGCTGTCTATCGCTGACGCCGATCTAGCTGACCCCAGCAGATCTTTCTGCCCGCATCATTTGTTGCCCGCCGCACGCATACGATTATTCAAGATGACTCGGTCCGATCAACATGGACGCGATTTGTCGAGTCTGCCAGTCCCAGCCGCAGCCGACGGCGTGCTGCTCTTCGGCGGCACGTTCGACCCGCCGCATCTCGGCCACCAACGCCTCGCCCAACTCGCCCGAGACTCGCTCTTTGGCGATGCCGGCTGGCTCGTCTTTGTGCCCGCTGCCCAGTCGCCGCACAAGCAGTCCGGCCCGATCGCCAGCGACGAGCATCGGCTCGCCATGCTGAGTTCGGTGTCAGCCGACGTGCCACGCTCAGCGGTCTGGCCGTTCGAGTTGCTGCGAGGTCTCGGCCCCAGTTATTGGATCGACACCATCCGCGAGGCAGCGAAGCAAGCGGGCACCCGCGGGCTTGGTCGAGAGCAGCTCCGCTTTCTCATCGGTGCCGATCAGGCCGCCGCGTTCCATCGCTGGAAGGACTTCGCGGGCATCCTCGAGCTCGCAACGCCAGCGGTCATCCTGCGCGACCCGATCAGCACAGCGGACACCCTGCTCGCCTCGCTCGAGGCATCTCGTACATGGACACCCGAGCAAATGCAAGCTTGGCAACGCTGGGTCGTGCTCACAGAGACCATGCCGGTCAGCAGCACCTCGATCCGATCGGCGCTCGCAAACAACGGCGCAGACCTAGCAGCGAAGCTCTCGCCCGCGGTCCTCGACTACATCCGCGCTAACGACCTTTACTCGTAGCCCTGCCGGCCTCAGCTCACCGCTGCCTTCAGCGCATCGGCCTTGTCGGTCTTCTCCCAGCTAAAGAAGTCCAAGCCGTTTTCCGTGTACGGCTGACGACCAAAGTGCCCATGCCGAGCGGTGGGGCGGTAAATCGGCTTGCGGAGGCTCAGCGCGTCCATGATGCCGCGCGGCGTGAGCTGGAACACCTCGCGTACGCCCTTGCTGATCTTCGCCGGATCGACTTTCTCCGTGCCCATGCAATCGACAAACACACTCGTCGGCTCGGCCACGCCGATCGCGTAGCTCAGTTGCAGCTCGCACTCGTCGGCGAGGTCCGCAGCCACGATCGTCTTCGCGATGTGCCGTGCCATGTACGCCGCCGAGCGATCGACCTTCGTCGGATCCTTGCCGCTGAACGCGCCGCCGCCGTGACGCCCACGCCCGCCGTAGGTGTCGACGATGATCTTCCGCCCGGTCAGTCCCGCGTCGCCGTGCGGCCCGCCGATCTCAAACTGGCCGGTGGGGTTCACGTGCAGGGTGATGCCGTCGTGCCATAAGTCGCCGAGCACCGGCTTGAACACCTGCTCGATGATCGCCTCGCGCAGCTCGCCCTGCCGTTTCGCGCCGTTCCAGCTCGCATCTTGCTGGGTCGACATCACAAGTGTGTCGATCTTCTTCGGCGTACGCCCATCGTACTCCACCGTCACCTGGCTCTTGGCATCCGGCCGCAGCCCCGGCACCGTGCCCGATCGCCGCACCTCAGCCTGACGCTCGACAAGCCGGTGCGATAGCTGAATCGGCAGCGGCATCAGTTCCGGCGTCTCTTTGCACGCAAAGCCAAACATCAGGCCCTGGTCGCCCGCGCCGTCGCGGTCCACGCCCATCGCGATGTCCGCGCTCTGCGAGTTGATCGCGCTCAGCACCGAGCACGAGTGGCAGTCGAAGCGAAGATCGCCGTCCGTGTAGCCGATCTCGCGGATCGTCTCGCGAACCACGTCCTGAATCTCGATGTAGGCGTCGGTCGTCACCTCACCCGCAACAACCGCCATGCCCGTCGCGACCATCGTTTCCACAGCCACGCGGCTTTTCTCATCCTGCGTCAGCAGAGCATCAAGGATCGCATCAGAGATCTGGTCGGCCACCTTGTCCGGATGACCCATCGAGACCGATTCGCTCGTAAAGAGATGTGTTGACGTCATGTCGTGTGTTCCTTTGACCTGAAGACCTGACCTGAGGAGCGAGCCCGCCACGCTAGTCACCGGCTGGCGACCGAAGCCGCACAGCGGGAACGCCAGTCTAGCCGAAGCCATCACCACCAGCACGCTATCCTCGACGCATGCCGAGCGCAAAGACGCGGAAGCCGCTTACATATAAATCCAGCGGGATCGACCTCCAACGCTACGACGGCTTCATCGCCACGCTCGAGACCGTGCTGCGCCGAACACACGGCCCGCGTGTCATTTCCAACCCTGGCGGCTTCGGCGGACTCTTCCGACTCGACTACAACGAAGACCTCTTCCAACGCAATTACGCCGATCCCGTCCTCGTCGCCTGCGCAGACGGCGTCGGCACCAAGATCCGTATCGCGCAGGCCCTGCAACGCTACGACACCATCGGCATCGACCTCGTCGCCATGAACGTCAACGACCTCGTCGTCGAAGGCGCCGAGCCGCTCTTCTTCCTCGACATCATCAGCGTCAACCACGTCGACCAAGCCGTCATGGATCCGCTCGTCCGCGGCATCGCCCGCGGCTGCGAGATCGCCGGCTGTGCACTCCTCGGCGGCGAAACCGCCGAAATGGGCGACCTCTACCAACCCGGCGATTTCGATGTCAACGGCTTCGCCCTCGGCGTCGTCGAACTCAAGAAGGCCGTCAGCCGACGAAAGACCAAGCCCGGAGACATCGTCCTCGGCCTCGAGTCCGACGGCGTCCACTCCAACGGCTACACCCTCGTCCGCAACATCGTCAAGACAGCCCGGCTCGACCTGCAACGCACCTACCCACAACTCGCGACCGAAGACGACCCGTCGCCCACGCTCGGCGAGGTGCTCATCAAGCCGACGCGCATCTACGCCGACTCGGTCGTGCGTTTGCTTCGCGCGTACCGCGTCAAGAAAGTCGTCACCGCTATGGCGCACGTCACCGGCGGCGGCCTCGCCGACAACCTCGCGCGCACACTCACCGACGATGTCGATGCCAAGCTCGATCGGTCAGCCTGGCCCGTGCCGCCCATCTTCGATTTGCTTCAGCAGAAGGGCAACGTCACTGGCGACGAGATGGCCAAAGTCTTCAACATGGGCATCGGCTACGTCATCGTCGTCCGGCCCGCGTTCGCCGATGCCGTGGCCGACCGGCTCCGCCGATCCGGCGAGCGTGTCCATAAAATCGGCCGACTCGTGAAGGGAGCCGGCCGGGTGAAGATCTCGTAACCGGGTCGATCGCTTAGCGGGGAATGTCG
>JBCCQU010000032.1:0-11756 GCA_039208875.1 Planctomycetota bacterium | reverse complement strand
GTATCGGCGGCGGGCGGCCTCGGCCTGATCGGTGTCGGCATCCAGCCGATCGAGGTTCCGCACCAGCTCGCCCAGTTGCCGCCAGCTCAGCGATTGGCTGTAGCCCGCGAAGCGACGCATCCGCAGCTCGGTCGGATCGAGATCGGTCTCCAGCCGCTCCATGGGCTCGACCAGTGGGCCGGTGGCCAATCGAGACTCCGCCCGGCCGCCGGTGAGCGCCCAGGCCCCGTCGCGCCACACCGCGGCATCGGCGCGGATGCGCCGCGCGGGCTGGCCGTCGCTGGCCCGCTCCCAGATCGACAGATCCGTCAGCACGTTGTTCTCAGCGTCGAGGCTGGTGGCGTACCACACTCGGCCGAGGCTGTCGGCTGCCAGCGGCACGCGGGTCGTGCCGAGCCGATGCTCGCCGGCGTCGCCCTGATCGCGCGTCAAGAGCGGCGCGATGCGCGGGATGAACAGCTCCTGGTTGATCACTTGCAGTGCGCTCATCGCGAGTGCGACGATGATGATCGGCCTGCCCAGCCGCCGCAGGCTCATGCCGCCGGCGAGGGCTGCGACGATCTCGCGATGACGCACGAGCTGCGCGCACGTGAAGCCCATCGCACCGACGAGCACCAGCCCGAGCATGAAGTTGAACAGCTGAAGAATGCGCGGCCACCACAAGTCGGCCACGAGAAACGCCGTGAGCACACTCACGCGCATCGCGCCGGGCTCGGCGGTGCCGCTCGATGCGAGATCCGTCGCGCGCTCGACGAAGCGGTCGATGTTGAGCGAGACGTCGATCGTAATGACAAAGCCGAACAACACCACGAACAGCAACACCACGTTGGTGAAAAATTGCTTGGCGATGTAGCGGTCGAGCAGGCTCATCAGTTACGTCATCGGTCGGTGTTGCCGGTCTTTGCGAATCATGTCGCGGCACGGGCCAGTCAGGCTTGCGGATCGCGAGCCCACGACGGCAGCGGGCCCTTGGCCAGCCGCGTGCCGCCCACCCATCGGCGGATGAGCAACGCTGCAGCGTAGCCGAGCATCGCCCCGGCCACGACATCGCTCAGCCAGTGAGCGCCGGCCAGCAACCGCGTGAGTGCGCACCCGGCCGCCAACGGCAGCAGCAGGGGGGTGAGCCGCGGCATGAGAAAAGCGAGTGCGATCGCGCCGCCGAACGCGGTGGCGGCGTGCGAACTCGGGAAGGCGAGATTGGAGCCGTCGGCGAAGCCTCGCAGGAAGCCGCGCTCGAGCCAGCCGGTCCACCAGCCGCCCGCCTCGGGCACGCCGATGCCGGACGCGCCGCCATCGAGCACGACCCATTGGCCGTCTTGGCGCGAGGCCGGTCGCACGCGGCCGGAGAAGAGCTTGAGCAGGTCGGCCGAGATGCCGGCCAGTGCGGCGCTGCCCGCGACAAGCACGCCGCGGAAGTAGGCGTCGGGCGGTCCGGTCAGGCCGGTGGGGCGCTTGGGTCGGTCGGCAAGATCGGTGAGCACGAGCGCGAGGCCGACGATGAGCCACGTGGGCCACCAGCCGATCACGCGGAAATAGCGGTAGACATCGAGCGCTTCGGCCCGCGCCAGGCCGTCCGGCCCGAGCCATAGCGAACGCAGCACGAGCGCATCGAACACCATGGCCGACACGAGCACGAGCGCGACCGCGATCGCGCGGCGGAGGAATCGTTCGCGGGTGAAGCGCGCGCGCCGCTCGAGCGGGCCGGGCAGTGTTTGCATCGCGGTCATGGTTGGGTCTCCGCGTTGGTTGTGGGAAGCAGATCGAAGCCGAGCAGGCTTTGGGCGGTGAAGGCGTCGCGGCCGCGTTTGTGCTCGCCGCGCAGCTCGCCGATGGGCACGAGGTCGGTGGTGATCGGCAGCCATTGGCTCTCGAAGCCGCCCAGCAGCAGCGTGGGCCGGCCGCGGAGCTTGTCGTTGGTGGAGGCGAGCGAGAGATCGGTCTCGGGCCACACGTCGTATTGCGTGCGCCGGCCGTCAAGGTGCGCACTGGCGCAGTAGACCTCGATGTCGCTTCGGCCGAGGCGGGCAAACTCGAAGGCCATCTGGCTCGACCGGCCGTAGTGCTGAGCGATGAGCACGGGCTCGCGTTGTGTTCGTGCGCGCAGCTCGTCGATGATCTCGACCGCGTGCTGTGCGCGCACGTCGGCCGACGTGAGCCGACCGATCGGCACGACATCGCCGATGACGGGGAGTGCCGCGACAGCGGGCATGAGCGCGAAGCCTGCGCCGGCTGCGATGCCGTAGCCGAGCGCCCAGTGCCACATGATTTGGCGGATGTTCTCGGGCGCGCGCTTGAGGATGCCGGCCTTGGGTCGGTCGGCTAGCGGCAGCGCGAGCCATTCGAGGCGAGCGCGCAGCAGTTGGTCCATCGCGTGCACCACGCCCGGGCCGCAGGCCGCCGCGAGCGAGACGTAGGCCGCCATGGTCCAGTTGCCCTCGGTCCGCGCGAACAGTGAGACGCCGGCGTAGAACACGAGCATGGGTGCTGCGATGAGCAGCGCAAAGGCTGCTGAGGACCGCGGCATCGCACGGGCACGCTTGGAAGCTGATGCGAACATGAGCACGAGCGCCGGACCGACGAGCGCGAGCTGCAAGCCGGCGAACTCGGCGAGCCGCAGCGCTGCATCGATCGGCGACCATTCGCTCGGCGTTTGGGCCTCGGGAACGTCGCCGCCGGGCGCGCCGAGATGGCCCAGCAGATGCCGCACGGTGACCCAGTCGTGTTGTGCGTTCCAGATGGCGACCGGCAGCAAGCCCAGCAGCGCGATGGCTGTCGATGCGAGCCACCACGGCGTGCGCACGGCGTTCAGTGATCTGCGATGCAGCACCGCGTACAGCAGCAGCCCCGGCACGAGCAGCAGCACGGTGTACTTGAACAAGAAGCCGACGGCGAACGCTGTGCCGAGCAGCAGTGCGCCCGCGGCGCTGCGGTGATGCAGCGCGCGCCATGCTCCGGCGATGGCCAGCGCCCACGCGGCGAGATACGGACCGTCGATCGTGGCGAGCAGGCTGACGATCTGGAATGGTGGCAGCACGAGGAACACCGCTGCAGCGATGAAGCCGGCGCGACCATCAGCTCGGCTATCGGGGCTATCCGAGTCCTTGGTGCGTGTCATGTCGCGCGCCAGCCACGCGACAGCCAATGCTCCGACAGCCGATGCAAGCACCGCGGGCATGCGCACGCCGAAGGTGGTGTCGCCGAGCGATGCGCAGCCGGCCCAGATGAGCCACGCGATGCCGGGGCCCTTGCTGTAGTACGACCAATCGAGCCGCTGGGCCCACTCCCAGTAGTGCGCTTCGTCTTCGATGAGCGTGTACGGCGTGAGGGCGACGATGGCTGTGCGCACAAGCGACACAACAACGACCAGCGCGAGCGTCGCGGGCCACGGGCGCATCCACGCGGCGTATGGCTTGGCAAGGCCGTCCGTCGCGGCTGTGCTTTGGCTCATGCGCTAGTGCCTTCTCAGGCCGAGGTACGCGATGAACGTGTAGACGGCGAGCGCGATGACGCCGCCATAGAGGATGATGAGCGCCCACGGGCCGTCGTCGTGCACGAGCTGCTGGCCCGAGGCGATGGTGACGATGGTGCCGAGTGCTGGGAAGAAGCTCCAGAGGTAGACCTTGAGCGGCAGGGCGTCGCGGAGGCGCATGGCGGTGACGGCGCCGGTGAGGACCATGACGAGGCCGGCGATGGCCATGGCGATGCGCTCGTGCTGCTTGCTGAGGATCTCTCGGCGCAGGCGTTCGATGCGGTTCTTGAGATCGTCGTGCGGCTGCTTGATGAACTGGTCGACCTGTTCGTCGGGCACACCCTCGACCCATTCGCCGGTGCGCGCCAGCAGTTGTTCAGCGGTGAGGTTTCGGATCTCGGGCAGCGGATCGCGGGCGGGCCGGAGGCGTTGGAAGCCGATCTCGTTGCGTTCGCCGCTCTCGTCGTCGCGGGCGTCGGTCACGACATCGTCGAGCAGCAGTTGGAAGGACAGATCGGTGACGTGCTTGTCGCCGTCGAGCTCGCTATCGAGCCACGCGCGTCGTGCGAGAAACTCGGACCGATCGCCGGCCAGGCGTGTGCCATCGGGGCCGTCGCGCCATTGATCGACGCGGATGCGCGCATCGGGGTCGTCGTTGTCGAATCGCCAGCGTGAGCCGTCGCGTGTGATGCGGTCGGCGTGCACCGTGAGGGTGCGGTCGGCCATTTCGAGCCTTGTGCGGCCGGTGTTGTTCAGCTCGTCGATGAGGTCGATGATGGTCCGCCGTTCGGCGTAGTGATGCGCGAGCCGGTTGTAGCGCTGCACGATGAAGCTCATGCGATCGGGCAGGCGGTTGAGGCGATGCAGCTCGCCGGCGGTGAGGAACTTGGGATCGTCCTCGAAGGCGTTTGGCACGTCGCGCACGATGGGGTCGAGGCGAGTGAACTCGGCGACGCTGCCGTCCTCGGCCCAGCCGACGCCGTTCTTCACAGCGATGATCGCGACGTTGCGTCGGCTGCCGTCTGGGTCTTCGACGGGCCGCAGCAGCACGTCGACCTCGCTGACCACGGCTTCGTTGGAAGGCTTGCCCGCGTTGTCGAGCTCGACGAGCACCGCGCCGCGGAGCACGAGCCACTCGGTGACGCCGGCCGAGCGGAGCGATTCGTCTTGCTCGGGGTCGAGCTGCAGCACGCGGTCGGCGTGCACCATGAGGTTGTTGAAGACGATGGGCTCGCCGCGGCGGATGGACGACACCATGACCTTGGTGAGGTCTTGGGCGATGAGCTCCTCGGTGGACTGGAGGAAGCGGGGGATGACCTGGCGATTGAGCAGCAGCATGCCGCCGCACAGGAGAAGGCCGGAGAGGATGGCGGGGCCGAGCAATGCGCGGTGGCTGACGCCGCCGGCGTGGGCTGCGAGTGTTTCGTTGTCCGCCGCGAGGCGGTGGTAGGTGAGCGTGGCTGCGAAGCCGGCGCTGAAGGGCACGGCATAGGCCAGCATTGGCGGCGCCATGAACAGCATGAACTTGAGCGTCTCGGCCGGGCCGAGCCTGCCTTCGGCCAGAAACTTCACAGCGATGGCGAACGACAACACCGCGACCAGGATCGTCCCGGTGAGGGCCAGCAGTCGCCACAGCTCAGCGAGCACGTATCGCCAGATGGTGAGCGGCACAGCCGGCATCCGGCGATGATAGAGGACGCAGCGGCTCGCTTCTGCCGCGGGCTCAGCTCCGTCTGACTTCGACCTTGCCGCCCGGCCGATCGAGGATGGCCAGGCCCATGCCGGCTAATTCATCGCGGATGGCGTCGGCCTTGGCGAAGTCCTTGGCTTTCTTGGCGTCGCGTCGCTCGATCAGCCTCGCGTCGATCGCGGCATCGGGCTCGACGCCGTCGGCAAACACCGCGACTTCCATCTCGGTGGGGCCGCTGCCGCCGCCCAGCTCGACTACGCCGAGCACGGCGTCGAAGTCGCGGAGCGTCTGGGCGGTGTCGCTGCCAGCCTCGATCTCGCCCGAGGCGATCCGCGACCGCAGGCGATCGACCGCAGCGATGGCACCCGCGACGTTGAGATCGTCGGCCATCGCGGCTGCAAACTCAGCCCGCGCGTCGTCGGCCCGGTCGCCGGGACCATTGGCATCGTCGCAGGCGCGCAGCGCGGTGCGCCAGCGTTCGAGACGTTTGGCTGCGTCGGTCAGGCTCTGCTCGGTGAAGTTGGCGTTGGCGCGGTAGTGCGTTTTGATGAGTTCGAAGCGTACGGCGGCCGGGCTGTGACCCTTGGCGAAGAGATCGCGGGCGGTGAAGAAGTTGCCCGTGCTCTTGGACATCTTCTCACCCTCGACCTGCAGGAAGCGGGCGTGCATCCAGTGGCGGGCGAAGGTGCTGTGCCCGGTGAGGCCGCACGACTGCGCGTGCTCGCACTCGTGATGCGGGAAGATGTTGTCCTCGCCGCCGGTGTGGATATCGATGTCGTGTCGCCCGATCGGCTCGGCCAATCGCTCGAGGCTCATGGCGGTGCACTCGATGTGCCAACCGGGGTAGCCGCTGCCCCACGGGCTGTCCCATTTCATCTTGTGCGTGGGGTCGGTCTTCCAGAGCAGGAAGTCGGCCGGGTGCTTCTTCTCGGCCTGGTGCGAGCTCTCGACGCGGCCGCCGGCGCCGGACTTGAGCCGTTCGAGCGTGTTGCCGCTGAGCGAGCCGTAGTCGGGGAACGACTGCACATCGAAGTACACGGTTTGCGCGCCGGTCTCGCCCACGGCGTAGGCATGGCCGCGGTCGATCAGCTTGCCGATCATCGCGATCATGCCGGGCACAGCGTCGGTCGCGCGCGGCAGCAGCGTCGGGTCGTCGCTTGCTTGCAATGCCACTTTGAGGCCGAGCGCTCTTGCGTCGGCAGCAAAGCGTGCCGTGTAGAAGTCGGCGATCTGCTTGGGATCGGTCGGGTCGATGTCGGCGGTGGCGTGCGCGGTGCCGGCCTTCTTGCTTTCTTGCAGTCGGCGTGCTGCGAGCTCCATCTTGTCCTCGCCGCCGCCGTCGGCCGAGCTGTCATCGGTCATGTGGCCGACATCGGTGATGTTCATCACGTGCGTGACCTGCCTCGGCCCGGCGTGCGCACGGCCGGCGTCATCGGTCAGCGTGCACAGCGGCGATTCGAGCCAGCGGCGGAGCACGTCGGCTGCGAGAAAGCTGCGGAAGTTGCCGATGTGCGCATCGTCGTAGACGGTCGGGCCGCAGGAGTAGACCGTGACGGCTTCGGGATCGGCGGGGTTCACGGGCTCGGCGCGACGCTCGAGCGTGTTGTAGAGCACGAATTGTGGATGGGCCGGGGCCATGCGGCGATGGTACGCCGCGGGCTCGGCGGGCCGGGCGGCGATCCGATAACCGGCTTGGTGTGCTTGCCGACAGCTGCGCAGTGTCAGACAAGCCTGAGCCGCAGCACTCGTTGCTTGCGCGGTGCACAGCCGGGGTCGATACGCAGCCGTCGATAGCGACTGCCACGGGAGGCAAACCGATGACGACGCAGCAGGCTGAGGACACGGATCGCCGGGAAACTGCAAGCCGAATCGGCGAGCGGCTGGCCGAGCTGAGCGACGAGACGAATGAGATTCTCGCGCAGGCCGGCGACATGATCCGGGCGGCGGGCATCGAGCGGCGCGAGAACGCGATCAACGATGCCGAGGCCAGGTTCGCAGCCGTCGATGCGATCGCGTCGGAAGTCGAGGCGTTGCTCGGCAAGTTTGCAGCCGACGGCCAGGCTCGGCGGCAATGGCTGCAGGATCGGCGCGAAGCTATGCAGCAGCACGCTGCGGATGTCGCGGCGTTCTTGGCCGACTTGCGCGAGGATCGCCGTGCGCGGCGGGAGTATGTGCAGGGGCTGGCTGGCGAAACCAACGACATGCTGAGCGACTTCTTCGATCGCTTCAGTGCCGAGTGTGATCGCGATGCCGAGGCACGCCGCGAGCTGGTGCAGAGCCTCGCGAGCGACATCGCGACGACGCTCAGCGAGTTTCGCGAGCAGCGGCTGGCGTATGGAAGATCGCGCGGCGGGTGAACGAGGTTGATCCAGCGGCGTCTCCGACTGCCATGGCCACCGTGGAGGTGAGGTGGCGTTGGCAGTGTCGTGGCATGCTGTGCGTGTCGGCAAAAGAACGCGTTCAATCCTTTTCCCGCTCCGCGATCTCCGCACATATCTTCGCGTCTCCGCGTTGCATCCCACCCCAGCCAACGCGCTCAGCACGAACGTGGTACCGTCCACGCATGACCGTACTTGTGACCGGAACGATCGGAATCGACACCGTAGAGACACCCGCTGGCGATCGCCGCGAGGGCATCCTCGGCGGGTCGTGCGCCTACTTCACCGCGGCTGCGTCCTTCTTCTCGCCTGTGCGCGTCGTCGCAGCGGTGGGCGATGACTTCCCGGCTGAGCATCGGGCCACGCTCGAAGGCTTCAAGGGTGTTGATCTGGCTGGGCTCGAGACGCGGGCCGGCAGCAAGACCTTCCGCTGGGGCGGTAAGTATCAGGAGAACATGGACCACCGCGACACGCTGTTCACCGAGCTCGGCGTGCTCGAGGAATCGCCGCCGACGGTACCCGCGAGCTTCGGTGATTCGCGCGTGATGTTCCTCGCGAATAGCCATCCCGGCGTGCAGGCCGGCATGCAGGAGCAGGTGCCGAACCGCGAGCTCGTCGTGGCCGACACGATGGACCTGTGGATCGATATCGCCCGGCCCGATCTCGAGATCTTGCTCGGCAAGGTTGACGGGCTCGCGCTGAACTACGACGAGGCCGAGCAGTTCACGGGACTGAAGAACGTGGTGGCTGCGGGCCGCAAGATTCTGGAATATGGGCCGCGATTCGTGGTGGTGAAAAAGGGCGAGCACGGCTGCATCCTCGTGCACAAGGATGGCATCACGGCCCTGCCGGCCTACCCCGCTGAGACCGTTGTCGATCCGACCGGCGCGGGCGATACGTTCGCGGGCGGCATGATGGGTTGGCTGGCCGATCAGCCCGCGGGCACCGACCTCGGCTCGTTCGAGAGCATCCGCAAGTCGCTCGCGTTCGGCACCATCATCGCGAGCTTCACGATCGAAAAGTTCAGCCTTGAGCGCCTGAGCGAGCTCGATCGCGCGCAGGTCGATGCACGATTGGCGGAGTACGCCGCGATGCTGCGCGTCGACTGATCACAGATCGCAACATCATCCGTTGCGTCGAAAGCCCTTTCAGAACTGCTCGGTCTTTGGTAGGATCTGGTTGGGGTAGTGTTGTGCTGCCTCCTTGGTCCGGATGATTCCGACGGAGGGCAGGCGATGTGCAAGTTGGCCTTGTCAGCGGCGGCACTGGCTTTCGGCACCTCGGTGTGCGCAGGGCAGGTGCTCGCGGTCGATCCGCAAGAGACCTTTGCCTGGGGCGAGAACATCGGCTGGGTGAGGCTGGCGCCTGTCGACGACGCGGGCGATGCGGTCAGCCTGCAGCCCACGTTCCTCCGAGGCTTTCTGTGGGGTGAGAACTTCGGTTGGATCAACCTCGGCGACGGGCCCGCGGATGGCGTCAGCTATGCCAACGACGATGCAAGCGACTACGGCGTGAATCGCGACATCGCGACGCAGCAACTCTCCGGCTTTGCCTGGGGCGAAAATGTCGGCTGGATCAACTTCTCCGGCGGCATGCTCGCCGACCCGCCGCAACCCGCGCGGATCGACATCGCAACGCTGCGGTTCGATGGCTATGTGTGGGGCGAGAACATCGGCTGGATCAACCTCGACGACGGGCAAGAGGGGCCGACGCTCGTTTCGCTCTGCCCGCCGGATCAAGACGGCAACGGCCTGCTCGACATCGACGACTTCTCATCCTTCGTGGCAAACTTCTTCGCCGGCCTTGCGATCGCTGATGTGTCGAACGACGGCACGCTGTCGATCTCCGACTTCTCTGTGTTTGTTGCGTTGTTCTTTGACCCGCCGGCGGACTGCACACGCGACTGAGTGCGTCAAGATCGGCACAAGCTGGAGGCAAGCTCATGAAGTATCAAGCTCTCACAGGCGGTCTCTGTGGTGGCGGCATCGTTGCGGTCACAGCCCTCGCACTCGGCGCGGGTCAGCTCGGGCCGCTGGATCCGCCGGAAGGCCCGGTGACCGATACCAGCCCATCGCTGGCCGATGTGGATGCCAAGCTCGATGCGATCATCGCGAGCCAAGGCGACTGCGATCTTTGCGAGTTTGAGGTGTTCAATGCACCAGCGACGGGTCCGTTTCTTGATCAGTTCGAGTCAGTGCTAGTCGCCCCGGGGCGTGTCTATGTCAAGTCAGTGACAGTGCACTTTGCGGTTGCGACGCTTTTCTCAGGTGCGGGCGGCGAAGTGAACACGTCGGGGCAAGTGATTTCTGGAGATGTGGTCGGTCGAAGTGTGGCACTGTTTACATCAAGCGGTAACGGAAGAGGTGGCTTCAACACGAGTACCGTCGAGTTGGAAACCGTGGTTGAAGACGGCTTGTGGGTCGCATGGGATTCCAGAGCGTCGACTGATGTTGGCTTTGTAACAGTCGTTTACAAAATGCTCGACGACTAACGCGGGTCGCCGAGCCTGAATCGCGCGGCTAGGGGCAGAGCAACCGCTGCGGGTTGTTGCCCTGTCGCGTCGCGTCGAGCACTTGAATCAAGCATCGCTCGGCCGGCGTTCCAAAGTACCTTGCCAGCATCAGCGAGGTCGCGAACGACGTCCGGCCACAATGATGCCGGATCGACCGCGATCAGCACGCCTTCGCACTTGTGCTCGCTCGCAGCTTGCGCAACAGCGGCGACGTTCTCAGCAGATGCGTCGCAACCGAGCCACATGGCGCGGCCGCGGCCTTGCAACGCCTCGCACCATTTCACCCAAGGCGAGCGCGCAGCGCCCCACGCGATCGGCGTGGCGTCTTGCGGGATCTGGCTCAGGCCGTCGCGATGCTCGAGAGCCATGCCGGCGTCGAGCATCGGCTGCACGCCCTCGTCGCGAACATGCCGCATGACTCGTTTGACGAACGACCAATACACGCGGCTCGGCCCGCGCTTTGCGACGGCGCTCGCGGAGCGGCCGGTGCCGAAGTCGGTCGGCAGAGCGCAGCCGACGTTGACCATCGGCGTCGTGAAGCACGGCAGCAACTCGCGCAGCAGGCTTGCGACAAACTCGATCGCGCGGTCGTCCGTCGGGCACAGCGAATCGCCGGCTTCTGTCTTGGTGTCGGTCTCGGCGAGCTCGCGGAGCGGCTCGTGTTGCAGGAAGCCGCGGAGATTGCTGAGGCACTGTTGGCTCGCGACGAGGTCGAGCCCGTGCGCACGGCAGAGGGTGTCGAGTCGGCGGACTTCGTCGTGCGTGAGTGCGCGCAGGCCCCGCCAAGACTCGGCGTGCGGGCGATACGCGAACGTGTGCGACGTTCGCAGTTGAAGATGGTTGAAGCCCATCGCTGAGAGCATCGGCACGATTTCGTGCAGGTGGGCCATGGTGGGGATGCAGCCGGGCTGAAAGTCGAGCATTACCCCGCGGACCGGGATGGCTGGCGAGTCTTCGATCTCGATGCACTGTGCGGAATTGCCGAGCTGTTGCAAGAAATGGCGTGCGTGCAGCAAGCCGCGGAAGCTGCGATGGCCGATGGTGATGGCGTCGGGCGCGATGCTCAGGCGATAGCCGTCGGGCGAGGCGATATCGCTGATAGCGCGCAGGACGAGTGCGGGACCGCCGAGTGTTGCTTGTGCGGGCCGGTCAAACAGCCGGGCGTCGAGGTCGGCGAGCGCGCGCGACGTGTCAACTGGTGTCGGCTGTTGTTCGCTCGGCGGGTGCTTCGGCGGCATTGGGCGAGGATACGTCATACTCCGGCATGGCCAAGCCGACAGAGACCGATCCCGCCCGCGTCCCCGCCCGCATCATGGTCGTCACGGGCACGCGTGCCGAGTTCGGCCTGCTGACGCCCGTCATGCGCGCGGTCGAGGCGCATCCCGCTCTGCAACTACAAGTCGTCGCTGCGGGCTCGCATCTCGTGCCGCCGGCGTTGACGTTCCGTGATGTCAAGGCTGTGTTCGATGTCGTTGACTCTGTGCCGATGCAGCGGCCCGGCCATGGCACTCGGCTCGATGATGCGGAGGCTGTGGGTCGCGGGATGGCTCGGTTTGCGCGCACGCTGGCGGGGCACGAGCCGGACTGGGTGGTGGTGCTGGGCGATCGCATCGAAGCATTCGCAGCGGCCAGCGCGGCGAGTCTTGCGGGCGTCGCGGTCGCGCACATCCACGGCGGCGATCGGGCGGAAGGCATCGCTGACGAAGC
>JBCCQU010000031.1:0-11875 GCA_039208875.1 Planctomycetota bacterium | reverse complement strand
GGAGGCTGAATCGAGGGCCATGAGGGCTCAAGTTGTCACAGTCTGCCGTTAGTGTTGCTGGGCTCGGTCGCGAACAACGATTCGGCCGTCGGGCAACACCTGGACGGGTACGTCGGGCGCGACGGTCGTGCTTTGATTGACCTCGAAGATTCCGCTCATGCTTTCCTTCATGGGCGTGCCGCCGCCGCCTTCGAGGCTGCCGATCAGCCACTTCACCGCGCGGTATCCCATCGCATAAGTGTCCTGCCGTACCGAGGTCATGCGTGGATACGTGAGTACGCGTGATTCGCAATCATCAAAGCCGACGAACGAGACTTGCTCGGGGATCTTGATGCCTCGCTCGATGAGACGCCGGAACGCGCCGACCGAGGACATCGAGTGCGTCATGTAAAACGCGGTCGGCGGATCACTCAGGCTCATTGCGTAGTCGACTGCGCGCGCTCCATCCTCGAACTGATCGCCGCAGTCGGTGATGAGGCGGGGGTCGAGCGGTATGCCGGCGTCCTCGTGCGCTTTCTTGTAGCCATCGAAGCGATCGGCTGTGTCGACACCGCCCGAGGGGTATCTGCCGACGAGGATGCGTCGGTGGCCGAACTCGATCAGGTGTCGCACAGCCTCGACACTCGGCTCGAATGAATCGGTGTCGATCCAAGCGACGTCGGGCGAATCGTTGCGATCGGCGACGAGCACGTGCGGGAAGCTCTCTTTGGTGAGTTCTTCGAGCAATCGGTCCTGCTCGGGCAACCGGCGGAGCACGAGCCCACGCACGCCGATGCGCGCGAAGAAGTGCGTGAAGGCTTCGCCGGGGCGCCGCTCCGTGGTGATATCGACGAGCGCGATGTGGAAGCCGGCCTCGCGCGAGCCCTGTGCTGCGCCCGCGACGAGCGCGCCGTCGAACGAACCGAGATCGCGCGGCAGGCCGCGGGGCAATGCAAGCCCGAGGATTGTGTTGACGCGCCGCCCGATGCGAGGCGCGTAGCCGATGCGGTTGGCCACGCTCAGCACGCGCTCGCGGGTGCGCTCATCGACGTCCGGCTCGTTGTTGAGTATTCGGGAGACGGTTGAGGGGGAGACCCCGGCCTCCGCTGCGATTTTTCGGACCGATGCCATCGAGGCTGCCTTGGGTTGCGCTCTTTGAAGATCAACTGGCCGACGATCGGCCGAAGTCGGTACAACAACAATATAGCGTGCGCTGATTCGCACTTTGGAGCGTTCGAAGATGACAAATCCCGCGGCATCGCGTTCTGGCGTGACTTGTTTGGCATTCGCAGTGTTTGCAATGTTGCAGACACTGTTCAGCAGTCATGCTGCAGAACCCGTCACGATTACCATCGACGCATCAAGCCGATCACAGACGATCCACGGCTTTGGTGCGTCGGGAGCGTGGTGGCCCAACTGGTTTGATCGGCTCGAAACGGCAGACCAGGAGCGCGCGCTCGATTTGCTATTCACCGACATAGGCGCTGATCTCACGATCTTCAGATGGAACATCCCGTCTGCATCCGCGGATGACGTGACGAATTGGCGACGCCGCACCGCTGACATTGAGACCGCCCCGTTTGATTACGACCTCTCGCGTGCTGCCAAAAGCATGGATGTTCTCAGACGCGTGGTAGAGCGTGACGTTTCGCGCGTGACACTGTTCGCGAACAGTCCGCCGCGTCGGCTCACACGCAATGGCAAGACAAGCGGCGGCGACGCGGGCGGCAGCAATCTCGCGGTCGGTGCCGAAGCCGACTTTGCTCGCTATCTCGTCGACGTCTCCGAGTTGGTGATGGCTGAGGTTGGGCTCGATGAAGCGTGGCTGTCGCCAATCAACGAGCCGCAGTGGAAGTGGGGAGAGGATGACCGACGCCGATGGCAGGAGGGCTGTCGCTACACGCCCGGCGAGTCGGCAGCGATCGGGCTTGCTGTCGTCGATGAGATTGCGAGTCGGGAGCGAGATGACGCCCCGACGTTACATCTTGAGATGTTCGACTCCGGCTCTTGGGCAAGCACGCAGCCGTATGCGGAGGCGATCTGGAACGAGCCGCGATTGGCGTCGGCTCTCGACGAAATTGCGATTCACTCGTATTGGTCGGACGTAGCGGCGAAGCGAGACGTTCGGGCTTGGCTCGATGAACATCTGCCGGGCGTACCCGTCGCGATGACCGAGTATTGCCAAATGGAAGGCGGACACGACCCGGGCATGGACTCCGGCCTGCATGTTGCTCGCGTGATCCACGAGGACCTGACGATCGGTCGCGTCACGAGCTGGGTGTGGTGGCTCGGCCTCAGCAGTTCACGCTTCAAAGATGGGCTGATCCATGCCTTTCTGCCGCGTGGCGGCGGTGCACCAGCGGGCATCGAAGACACCAAGCGGCTCTGGGTGCTCGCGCAGTGGAGTCGGCTCGTTCGGCCGGGGTCGGTGCGAGTCGAAGCGGCTGCCGGTGGCAGCGCAGTGATGGCCTCGGCGTTCGAAACTCCGAGCGGTGACCTTGTTTGTGTTGTAGTAAATCCGTCGGCTGACGACATACAGGCGGCGTGGCAGAATGACGACGGGGAAAGACTCTCCGTGAGATCTGCGTGGGTGACCGACGCAGACAACAACATGGAGCGGTTTGAATCTCTCGACGTATTGCCGCCGCAGAGTGTCGTATCCGTTGTGTTGGCGGAGTCCGACTCAATATCGTCGATCCAGCCAAACTTTCTTTGGATCACCTGCGAGGACATGGATCCGGACATCGGTGCGTACGGCAACGACACAGCCCACACCCCGCACCTCGATGCGTTGGCTGAGCGTTCCATCGTTTTCGAGCGGGCGTTTGCAACATCGCCGGTGTGCTCGCCCTCGCGAACTGCCGTGTTCTTCGGGCAGTACCAGACGTCGCTTGGCCTTGGCAATCACCGCGCCAAGCGGCCGACGCCGCCGGATCTCCAAGGCTGGGCCGCATCGCTGCGGGACGCCGGCTACTTCGTCACCAACCACACCAAGACAGACTTCAACAGCACACGCGAGCGAGAGCTCGTAAGACGAGCATTTGATCGCGGCCGAGATTGGCGCGATCGTCCGAGTGAAGACACGCCGTTCTTCAGCATCATCAACTCGGCCACGACGCATGCATCGCGAACCACGGTCTGGCCGCGGTCTCGCTTTGAGCGAGAAGTCGGCTCCAAGTTGCCGCGTGAGCTTCGTCAGGATCCGGCAGGTGTGCCGGTGCTTTCGTATCAAGCCGACACGCCGGAGGCGCGCTCGGATATCGCGAGGTATTACGACGGCATCACCGCGCTCGATATGGAAGTGGGAAAGATTCTGCAACGGCTGGAAGACGACGGCCTCGCGGATAGCACGATTGTGTTTTTCTTCTCCGATCATGGCGCGGGATTACCTCGCCACAAGGGCACAGCGCTCGAGACCGGCCTTCGTGTACCGCTGCTTGTGTATGTGCCCGAAGCCTTCCGTGAACTCACCGGAGCGGCGGGGCACGAGCATGTCGAATGGCCGGTGTCGCAGGTCGACTTCGGGCCGACGCTGTTGTCGCTCGCTGGCCTTGGCGTGCCGGACGAGATGCATGGCGTGTCGCTATTCCCCAAACTTGCGCGACAAGGTCGACCGACATTTGTGTACGGCGCACGCGATCGTTGTGACGAACGCTTTGACTGTCAGCGATCGGTGACCGATGGTCGCTTCGTTTACCTGCGGAACTTTTGGCCACAGGTGCCGCACTCGCAGCCGCATCACTATCAGCGAGAGTCGGTTATTCGCTTGGAAACAGCGCAGGCTGTGCGTGATGGCAGCTTGCGAGGCATCGCAAGAGAGCTCACCGAAGAGCGCGCGACGGAGGAGCTGTACGACTTACAGAACGATCCGGACCAGCTCGTCAACCTTGCGGAGCACCCGGACTATCGCGGCGATCGCGATCGCTTGCGTTCAGCGATGCAAGCGCAGTTGAAGCACCGCGGCGATCTCAATCTGATCCCCGAGCCGGAGTTGCTGCGGATCGTTGAGTCGCGTGGCATCAGTGTGCCGGAGATCGCCGACCTTGCTCATGAGCTGAGTCTTGAAGACGTCTACAGCACGGCCATGCTGTGTGGTTTCGGTTGGCAGGTCTTGCCATCGCAACTCGCTGCAACCGATCATGACCAAGCCTCGGTCCGCTTCTGGGTCGCGATGGGTTTGTACCACCAAGACGCCGAGCATCAGCCGGTGATCGATGCATTGCATGCACTCGCAGCCGACGAATCGCCGGTGGTGCGGGCCGCTGCTGCATGGTCGCTTGTCGAGGGTGGACATCGCGAGGCCGGGGAGGCGGCGTTCCGCAGTGTGCTGGAAGGTTCGGACGTGCTCGCGGCGGAGTTCGCAGCCAGGGCGATTCAACTTCTCGGTGCAGCGGGGCGGAGCTTGCACACCGACGTTGTTTCATCGCAGGCGCGTCTGGAGTCTGGCCGCATGTTGCGCATCATCAGCATGCTGGAGTGACCTGCCGTGTTGCCGTCGTCGGCTGGAGTTGCAGCCGGTAATCTGTGCGCATGCAATCCATTCGCTTCGTGATGCTCCTTGTCTTTGTCGCACTGTCCGCTGTGGCTTCAGGGCAAGACCGAGAGCAAGGTGCGACGCTCCGGATCTATCGCGTGCAGGAGACGCTGGTCCGCGTGCCGGAGCTCGTGCCGGGGCAGACACCGAACATCGATGTCGTTGTGCCATCGCTCGATGTTCGCGGGAGTGAGGGCTTCGCGAATGTTCCGGCTCCGCTCGTGTCAACGCTTACAACGACGCTGGGGATCACGGATGCTGGCGAGTATGCGTTTCGGCTCACAAGCGATGACGGCTCGCTGCTGTTCATCAATGGCGAGCGTGTGATCGTCAACGACGGTCGGCACGGCATGGTGGCTGTGGATTCCAAGCCGATCGCGTTGCAGAGCGGCGGGCAGATGATCGAGATCCGCCACTTCGATCACGCGGGTGGGCGGGGCATCTTGCTTGAGTGGATGCCGCCGGGAGCAAGCGAGTGGGCAGCGATTCCGCGCGAATTGCTATCGACCGAACGCGATTCGACGCGAGTCACTTCGCCGGGTTTCAAGCGAATCATCGGTGCGGGACGTCCGGGTTACGGCATGCCGTTCGATCGGGTGCATCCTTCGTGGCAAGTCGATGACATTCGGCCGAGCGGATTTCAGCCGATGGTCGGCGCGATGTGCTTCGATCATCGCGGCCGATTGATTGTCGGCACGTTCTTCCCGCTGCAACGAGACGATGTCGCGCTGCCGGATATTGAGTCCAAAGAGCCGGACGTTCTCGTTGCCATGACCGGTGTCACGCTGCGTGACAATCCCGATGCCGATACGTCAAAGGTTTCGATTGAGATCGTGGCGGAAGGCTTGTATGAGCCGACCGGTTTATGTGCAATTGGCGATGATCTGTACGTCGCACATCGCCGAGCGGTCACCAAGTTGTCCGACCTGGATGGCGACGGCTTCTACGAGACGCACGAAGATGTGGGCAGCGGATGGGAAGGCTGGAACTACCACCAGTTCACGTTCGATCTCGAGCACATCGACCGCGACGGCGAAGGCCCGCATCCCGGCTTCTTCTATACAGCGCTATCGACAGCAATGGCCCCGCCGAAGTGGGAAGGCATGGGGACAAACGCTGCACCGAACGGCCCCATGCGTGGCGGTGTGATCGAGATCGATCTCGCGACGAATGACACGCGCGTCATCGCGGGCGGCACGCGCACGCCGAACGGGCTCGGCCTCGGCCCCGAAGTCGACGGCGTGGCGTCGCTGTTCTACGCCGACAACCAAGGCACATGGATGCCGACGAGCCAGTTCAGCGAGATTGTGCCGGGGCGTTTCTATGGCCACTTCAATCGCACGAACCTCGTCCCAAACCTCGCCGATCGCTATCCAGACGGCGGCTCGGCGAGCGTGTTTTCAGGAAGGCCTCGCGCGGCGCCGGCGTTGTATCTCCCGCAGAATGAAGTAAGCAACTCGCCGACCGAATCACTGCTCATCGAAGACGGCCCATTTGCCGGGCAGATGCTGCTCGGCGAACTTACAGCCGGCGGCCTGCGTCGCGTCTTCCTCGAACGCGTCAACGGCCAATGGCAGGGTGCGTTGTTCAGGCACACGCAAGGGCTCGAGGTCGGCGTCAACCGCATCGTCCGCGGGCCGGATGGCGAGATCTTCATCGGCGGCATCGGTGGCAACGGCAACTGGAACTGGCAAGACACACGCTTCGGCTTCCAACGACTCCGCCCGACCGGCGACGATGCTTTCGAGTTTCATTCGATCATCGCAACGCCGGACGGCTTCGAGCTCCGCTTCACGCGTCCGGTCGATGCAGCGTGGCTCGCTGACGCTTCTCACTATGAGATCACACAGTGGGGGTACACACCAACGGCTGAGTACGGCGGCGCGAAGCAGCGGGTGACAGATCTCACCGTGCGCGCAGCCGAGCCGATCAGCGACTCACCGTTCCCGGCCGCGGTACGCCTTGTCGTCGATGGCTTGCAGCCGGACTCATGCGTGCACATCCGCAGCGATCCAGAGTCGCTCGAAGGCGAACAAATGCTTTCACCCGAAGCGTGGTACACGCTGGTCGCCATTCCGACCGCAACCGAGGCGAGAGTTTCAGTCGAAGCTGTTCAGCGTGATATCGAGAGCACCGGGGTCGGGGTTGGTGTACCGCCGCCGCACGACGCGACGCGGCTCGTCACGCGCAGCTCGAAACCGGTTTGGCGAAATAAAGCTAAGCATCGAGGTGGCGACCTCGGCAGCAGAACGCAGGATGATCTGTTGGCTGCGGCTGATCATATAGAGATATCCGGCGGCGATATCGCGACAACGACGAGCTTCGCCGACGCGCGTATCCACATCGAGTGGTACGCACCGGCTGGCGGGGACGGACAGCTCGCGGGCAACAGCGGCGTATACCTGCAAGATCTGTACGAGATACAGGTGCTGGGCACCTTGCCGGGTTCCGATCAACTCGCTGTCAACGAAGCCGGCGCGATCTATAACACGCGGCCCGCGGACGGTAACGCTTCAACCGGGCCCGGCACATGGCAGGCGTACGACATTTGGTTCACAGCTGCGCGGTTCGAAGGTGATCGACGCATCAGTGAAGCACGCGTGACGGTGCTGTGGAACGGTCAGCTCATTCACGACGATGTGCCGCTGCCGAGCCCGACCGGCAGCCGCAACAAGCCCGGTGCGGAGGCCGCGAGTCTTGCCACGCTCTCGAACGGCGACCTCGCCGCGATTGGACCGTTGCTGCTGCAAGACCACGCATCAAATGCTGAAGGCCCCGTGCGGTTCCGCAACGTGTGGATTCGGTCACTGCAGCCCGCGGCGTATTTGCCAAGCAGCGCGCCAATCGACGGTCTCAACGGTTCACTCGATGCATGGACAGTCGTCGGCGGCGATGCCAGTTACAAGATCGAACAGACAGACACAGGCCCGGCCATCGTCGGTACATCCGCGTCGAACTCGCCGAACACGTTCCTCGTCACCAAACGCGAGTACGCAGACTTCGATCTCACGCTGGAAGTCAAGCAGGATGTCCGCCTCAACAGCGGGATTCAGATTCGCAGTGCTGTCGATGGCGGCATCACGAACCGGCGCGGCAGGCTCCGCGGCCCTCAGGTCGAGCTCGACCCTACAGCCCGGGCCTACTCGGGCGGCATCTACGGCGAGGGTTTATCGATGGGCTGGATCTACCCGCTGTCCGACGATCCGCACGCGCGGGCAAGCATGAAGCCGGGCGAGTGGAATCGGATTCGCATATTGGCGGAGGGGCCGCGTGTCCGCACGTGGGTCAACGGCATCCCGGCGGCCGATGTGTTCGGCGACATCCATCGCACCGGTCACATCGCGCTACAAGTCCACAGCGTCGGCGATCGAACCGAACCAATGCGGGTACGATGGCGAAATATCACGCTCCGCGAACTGCATCAGCACGAGACCAAGCCAAATGATTAAGTGGAAAATGCTGTTAGTTTGATCTCAGCTGCACATAGCTGCCAAAGGGTAGGCGGGGAGACCGAGCAATGGGTAGCGATGATGGATCACAAGTTATACGGATTATCGAAGGCGTATGCAATGAACTGCATACAGGTTCATTTCCGTCAGCCGTCGAAATCAAACCGGTGTCCCTGGCAGAGCAGGCGCTCCGTAGATATGCAAGCACTGAATCGTCAACTGTCAGAATGCAGCGGTTCGCCGATTTCTGCGATGGAGACATTCCGAAATCGTATGAAATCGCTATCTTTGGTGTGCGTTGGGCTATCGATGCCGTACGTACAGACGATCATGCTTCACCGTCCGCAGCGGTTGATGTTATTGTATCTACCTTTGCTACTCATGATTATCGTGAAGTGATACGTATGCTTGGTATTATCGAAGCGTGTGCTTCTGAATGTGGTCTTGCGTGGCGTGAGATGCTGTGCACATATATCGACAAGACGACAGCGTGTTCGCAAATAGCTTCATATTTGAGTCGCCATGATAATATGCGTGAGTTGAGATTGTTTGGCATTGAACAGCATGGATCTGGAAGCACAATATATTTCGATAGTACTTAGTAGTATATCGGTGGGGGAGGCCGCTAAAATGTCAACTCAAATTGCTGCCGAGGTGCTCCCCTTTGGTGCGTTTCGGGTTGCAATGGCCGACGCCTCTGGCATCGGTTGCACACTGAATGACGTTCTACGGCAAAGGCGGAGTGAGGGGGATGCTACGACGGTAGACGAGGACGATCGCTGCTTCGTGACCCGGCACTGGTGGCCGATCTAGGACGACGCTTGGCGAGGTGTACATCGCCCTCGAAAACCACGCCGATGCTGTCGAGCAGTTGGGGCTTGCTATCGAAGCATCAGCAGCCGTAGGCGCTGTAGCAGCGCTCCGTGCACGGGTGTTGCTCGCTGCGTCTCGCGTCAAGACAGGAGATGACAGCGATGCGTCGGCCGAGTTGGAGGGTATAGCCGATGATTCGCGGCCCACCTCTGATGCCGATGTGACATTGCTCGATGGTCGTAAAGAGCTTAATACTGCCTTCTATGTTACTCGCGACGTGAAGCGGGCCGGCAGCGTGCTGGAGGAAGCCCGAGGCCTCAGCGGAGCCTAAGGACGCGCCCGCGGGCTATGCCGCAGTCTTGGACGACCGTGGCACGGTGGCACTCGAACTCCAAGATATTGAAGAGGCTCGTCGGCTGCTTGATGCAGCGTCTGAGATACGAGCGCGATTACTCGGCCCGAACCATCCGCATGTCGCGATCACCAAGCTGAATCGCGCGGTACTCGCCTAAAGCGAGCACGACGATGACACAGCGTTTCGTCTTGGGCTTGAAGCCTTGGCGGTACAGAGGCTGGTCTTGCCGACGTCGCACCAGAACCTCGCTAGCGCCCCCAACAACATCGCCGTGACCAGCCGCCGCGCGGGCGAGCCCGACTTCGCAGCTGCGTGCTACTAGGAAGCAACCCAGATTCCTGGGGCGAACTTGGACCCCGGTGGTGCGAACGCTTGAGCCGTCCGGAGCAAACTCGGTCGTCTCGAGATTCAGCGCGGCAATCTCGAACGCGGGGACGAGCTGTGCCCCTTTACCCACCATGCCATGCCCGAGACTCGGAGTGAGGCAAGTTCCGAAACGGCGACGGTTGCGGTCTTGCGCAGCCGGGTAGCTTTCGTCCTTGGCGGGGCATGCGAGTCTCCCCAGCTCGCCAGTCAGCCCTCGCAACGCCGAGGCGAGAGCTTCGAACAGACCACCCGAGCCCACTCGACGTTCAGACGGTGCAGCTTGCCGCGCCGTTTGAACTCGGCGACATGGATCGAGTGCGTCGAGAAATCGATCCACTTAGCGTCACGATTCGGGTCACGGGACGCGACCGGTACACGAACGACCTCGAAGTTATCTTGCCGAGGCTCGAGGCAGCGGACCGAAGACCGCCGGTTGCTCGATGGGCATTTGCCGCTAAGTGTCTGCTGCAAAGGTTTTTGTGTGCGATGTGCCGTATGAGCACTCAACTGGAAAATTTCTTTGTCCTTCGCGTCCGCGCCGGCTGCGGTTCTCGCTTGTACGCATATGCCGATGACGACGAGGAGCCACGCGATGACGAGAGCGAACTCACGCCGGAGAAGAAGCCAGGGCCACAGTCTGTTCGAAGGGCTGGAGCCTCGGGCGCTCCTGAGCACGTCCTTCGAGATGTCTGACACGTGGCGCTCGTCAGACCGAAGCGAGAGCCTGCGGCTCGATAGCACGCATCACTTCGGTGCCGACGTCGACCTCGATGGAACGACCGCCATCGTCGGCGCGGACCGCGCTCGGGTTGGGACTGGCGGCAGTGGGGCGGCGTATATCTTCGAGCGTGTTACCGGCACCACTGATGAGTGGGCCGAGACCCATCGCCTGCTCTCGCCCACCCAGGACTCTGCTCCGTACGGTGAGCAGTTTGGCTCGCAGGTGGCGATCGAAGGTGATCTCGCCGTTGTGACAGCACCAACGAGCAGGGTTGAAGCGACCGACTTTCGTGAGGGGCGTGTCTTTGTGTTCGACCGCGATGCCGGCGGCGAAGACAACTGGGGCCATGTCGCAACGCTCACGATGCCGCTCGATGAGGCGGATCCCGGCTGGTGGGCAGCCGAGATGGCCTTCGACGGTGACACCATCGTGGTCGGCACTCGCTACGGCGATGGCGACGTGCATGTCTTCGACCGAGTGGGTGAAGGCGGGGCCCAGTGGTCGTCAACAACGCTTGTCAAGCCGCATGGCTGGCAGCAGTTCGGTGCAAACGTGGACGTTGACGACGGCCGAGTCTTCATCTCCGCGTCGGTGCCAAGGATGGAGATTCCGCCCTTCGGCACGAACACCTTCAGCCAGTTTGAACACGCCATCTTTGTCTACGAGCACAACAGCGGCGGGCAGTGGGCCGAGGCGGCGCAGCTCGACGCGGGCGTCAACTTCGCCGTCGATGGGACGCACCTCGTCTCATCATTTGACACGGCTGAGGGCCGGGTCGTCACGTATGAGCTATTTGATGGCGAGTGGCGAAAGGGACCAAGACTCCTCGCACCGATTCCCGCTCAGGATGGTTTCGTGGAGGTCGACGGCGAGCTCGCCATCGATGGCAACACGCTTGTTGTAGGCCACAGGCTTAACGGTGGTGGCGATGTCATCGACCGATGGCTCGGACAGGTCTACATCTACACCTACGACGCGGGCGACTGGTCGTATGAAGAGACGCTCGAGGGCAGCTTCCCGATGGAGCGGATGGGCCGAACGCTCGCCTTGTCCGGTCCGTATCTCCTAACGGGCTGGGAAACGGCGGACGAAGATCGCCGTGACGATGATCAAGACGGCGCTGGGGCCGTTCGATTCTGGGTCGATCGGAACGGAGACTTCCCAGCGGATGACGTGCCGAGTACCCCGGCGCCATCGCCCGAGCCACCCTCTGGCGGCCAGCAACAGACGCCGCCGTCAGAGCCAAGCAGCGACGACAGCACGGGCGGCGGCTTCTACAACAGGTCGGCGCTCGGGGGTCAAGTAAAGGCGACCGCAAACAGCAGTGGAGAACTGACGGTGGCCGCGCGGCATCGCGAAGGTGGTCCCATCGTTTTCCAACAGGACGCGGCCGGTGAGTGGTCGTTCCGCCGGCTGAGCGACGGATTCACGTTCGCGGTGGAGACCTATACCGATCCAAAGAACGACACGGTCTACGCCGCTGCTGGCACTCCAGACGGGCTCGCGCTTTTCCGCCGAGAGGCCGATGGCACATGGACTGAACGTCAGCTTGCCAACGGCTCATCCCAGCAGCGGATCAACGGTGCCGTCACAGTCTTTACCGACCTCAGAGGCATTGTGCATATCGCCGGCAGGAATCTAGCCGGGCACCTCATTCT